>JBBSMV010000005.1:0-27947 GCA_038232975.1 Rhodothermales bacterium | reverse complement strand
TGGAGTTGCTTCTGGTTTGGAGTTGCTTCTGGTTTGGAGTTGCTTCTGGTTTGGAGTTTCTGGTTCCTCGAAGGTACTCTCGAAGGTACTCTCGCCGCCGCGTCCTTTGAGGGCATGAGCCGCGTCCTTCGAGGGCATGAGAGGAAAGGAAGGAAGGGAGGGACCCTTTGCGCGTTCGATCCTCTTCCTCTACTCCTTCCCCGCCCGCCACCCCCAATGCTGCGTTTCGCCTTTCTGCTCGCCCTCCTGCTCGCCGGCTGCGCCGAGCGCCCGCCGGTGCCGCTCCCGCCGGACGAGGCCGCCGAGCGCGACTCCGTGCTCGCCCTGCTCCGCGTGCTCGACGCGGCCGACCTCACGGCGGCCTTCGACCGGCTCGGCCGGGCGTCGTACCAGGTCGAGGTCCGCACCGAGCAGCTCGGCCCCGACGGCACGCCGGCGGCGACGCGCACCCGGACTCTTCGCGTCACCCCCGGCGGCCCGACGCTCCTGGCCGCCGACTCCACCGGGACGTTCGACTACGGCGCGTTCGGCAGGCTCGTAGACCACCACGGGTCGGGCGATGCGCCCGGCGTCAACCCGGTCGCCCTCGTGCTGCCCGAGGAGCCGGCGTGGCTCGACCCGCGCGGGCGCGAGGCCTTCCGGTTCGCCTTCGCGCCGGACACCCTGCTCGGCGGCCGGCGCGCCCGCGTCCTCACCGTCGAGGCCCGCCCCGGCGAGGGGGACGAGCAGCCGCTCCGCCGCGCCCGGCTCTACCTCGACGCCAAGACGAATACCCTCGTCGGGTTTCGATTGCATCGGCGGCTGGAGTCCGTGCTCTTCGGCGAGGCGAGCGAGGCGCTCGTGCTGCTCCATCCCGGACCGGACGGCTGGCGTCCGCACCGCGCCCGTTTTGCCACGGCGTTGGACGCGCCCCTCGCGGCTCGCCGCCGCTTCCGGCTCACCCGCCGCTACACGTACCCGACGGAGGCGACGAGCTCCTGAAAAACCGGCAGCATAGGTTATAGCCTGGCCGTGCTGCTCTGCATGCCGGCCCTGACACAGCAACGGACCTCTGGCGAAGTCTCGCCCCTGCGCGCCCCCAAGACCGTCAAGCTCTCCCCGAGCGCCGTTCGCATCATCAACTCGAAGGACATCCCCGAGGCCTTTGGGACAGCCAACAAGGCCGTCCTCCTCGACACCCTCAACTACAACAGCGATGAGGCCTTCGACACGCTCTTCTACGTCGCCCTGACCACCATCAACGGCTCGTTCTACGACGGCACGCTCGAGTTCGACGAGCGCTTCACCCCCGGCCAGGGCACCGGCGGGTTCTTCGGCCCCAACGGCACGGCCTGGCCGGCCGCGCCCGGCCAGGACAAGACGTTCGGCTTCTGCCTCGGCGGCCCGGACCCCGTCCAGGGCGATGCTGACGACCAGCTCGCGTTCTTCGTCCAAAAAGTCGAGCAGGGCGACGGCTTCATCGTCTCACCGCCCTTCCCGGCTGCTGTAGCTGCCCTCGACCTCGGACTGCTCATGGACCCCAACCCGGCCAGCGAAGGCGGCTGCTTCGAGCTCGACCTGACCGGCTTGAACGTGTTCTTCGAGGCCGACGAGGAAATCTTCAAGGGCTTCTTCCTCATCGACAACGGCACGGCAGGCAACGCCGAGGTGCAGTTCCTCCTCGACGACGGCGACGCCAGCGGGACCGATCCGAACTACAACCCGCCGCGCTCGATCGTCTTCGCCGAGCCGCCGTTCGTGCCATCGTTCGGTGCGTATATCTGGGGCGACAACGCGAACTACCTCTGGTATGAGACCGTGGACTACCAGGCCCAGCCCGTCCTCAACGGCGAGCTCACGGTTGCCTGTGGCTTCTTCGACGACTGCAACTTCAACCAGGGTGACACCTTCACCTACACCGGCTGCGTCAAGAACAACTCGGGCGCGCCCAAGCGCGTGATGGCCACCGTCCAGGCGTTCCTGCCCAACGACCTTCGCCCTATGCCCGCTCTGCTCGCCCTCCTCGCCGACCTCGGCCCGCTGCTCCACACGGCGCGCTTCGGCCGCGCCGTCCGGGGCTATCGCACGGCGGGGTCCACCAACACCGAGGCGGTGCGGTGGGCCGAAGCCGGGGCACCGGAGGGGGCGCTCGTCGTGGCCGAGCATCAGACGGCCGGGCGCGGGCGGCTCGGCCGGGCGTGGACGGACACGTCGGGGCAGGGCTTGCTCCTCTCGGTCGTGCTCCGCCCGTCGCTTCCGGCGGACCGACTCGGCCTCGTCACGCTGGCCGGCGGCGTCGCCGTGGCCGAGGCCGTGGAAGCCTGGACCGCCCCGGTCGCGCCGCGCATCAAGTGGCCCAACGACGTGCTGCTCGGCGGCCGGAAATGCTGCGGGATGCTGCTGGAGTCGAGCCTCGGCGGCGACCCCTTCGTCGTCCTCGGGATCGGGCTGAACGTCAACCAGGACGCGTTCCCGACACCGCTGGCGGACCGCGCCACGTCGCTGCGGCTGGAGACGGGCCGTCTCGTTCCGCGCGCGGCGCTCCTGGCGCGCCTCCTGGAACGGCTGGAGCACTGGAGCAACCGCCTCGCCGCCGGAGCCTTCACCGACGTGCGCGACGCCTTCGCAGAGCGGATGACGGGCCGAGGTGCTCCGGCCTCGGTCTGCCTGACCGAGAGCGGGCAGCACCTGGAGGGAATCGTCGAAGGCATAGACCCTGCCGGCGCGCTCTGCCTCCGCACGAACGGGACGCTTCGGACCCTCCACGCGGGCGACGTGACGTTCCAGCAGATGGCAGAGGACGGGTGAGGGTGGGCAGTGGGCGGTGGTGCCCGGCCTCAGGCAACCACAAGGAACCCGAAGAGACTCGTCTCGGAGGCTCGGCGCAGCCCATCGCCCCTACGGGCGCGGAGCGCGACGGTCTCGGTAGTTTTGCTTGTCCCGACCCCCGACCCCTTGACCCTCACCCTTGATATCGGCAATACGGCGGTGAAAGGCGGTCTCTTCGAGGGGCCGGACCTCGTGCGCACGTTTCGCATGGCGACGGACCCGGCGGCGTCGGTCCCGGCCTATCGCCACGCGCTACGGAGCCACCTCGCCGGGGCCGAGGTCGAGCGCGTCGGCCTCGCCTCCGTCGTCCCGGCAGTGACGGCGCGCGCGGCCGAGGCGGCGCGCGCCGAGACGCTGCGGCCCCCGCTGCTCGTGCGCCCGTCGCTCGCACTCCCGTTCGAGATGGGCTACGCGACGCCGGAGACGCTGGGCGCAGACCGCCTCGCCGCCGCTGCCGGGGCGTGGGTGCAGTATGGCGGCGGCGTCCCGGCCCGTCCGCTCGTCGTCGTGGACGCCGGCACGGCGGTGACGGTCGAGGTCGTCGGCGCGGGCGGGGTGTTCCTCGGCGGGGCGATTGGCGCGGGACCCGACCTCGTGCGGCGGGCGCTCGCCGGGGGCACGGCGCAGCTCCCGGAGGTAGACGCCACGGTGCCTCAGCGCGCCATCGGCCGCTCGACCACAGAGGGACTCCAGGCCGGTGTGATGCTGCCGTTCCTCGACGGGGTGCGCGGCCTGCTCGCCCGCGTCGCCGCCGAGCTGGGCACCGAGCCACTCGTCATCGCCACCGGCGGCTGGGGCGGCCTGCTCGCCGCCCACCTCGACGCCGTCGCCCACGTCGAGCCGGACCTCGTGCTGCACGGCGTCCGCGTGCTCCTCGACCTCAATCCCTAGCGCAGAAACTCGACGCGCCGGCCCTGCAAGGAGCAGGAAGAAAAAGAGGGCGAGGCGGCGCATCGGACCAGCGGTGGACGAGGCGGCAAGCCACACCCGCCAGCCCTTCGGGACTACACCTCGGCGCGGGCGAGCAGCCGCTGGACGTGGGCCAGCACCATGTCGAGGGCGACGCGGTTGTGCCCGCCGTGCGGGATGATGACGTCGGCGCGCCGCTTCGACGGCTCGACGAACTCGAGGTGCATCGGGCGGACGGTGTGCTGGTACTGCTGGAGGACGGTCTCGATGTCGCGCCCGCGCTCGTGAAGGTCGCGCTGGATGCGGCGGATGAGGCGGACGTCGTCCGGGGCGTCGACGTAGAGCTTGACGTCCATCCGCTCGCGGAGCGCCGGCTCGCCGAGCACGAGGATGCCCTCGACGATCACGACCGGGTGCGGGTAGACCGTCTCCGTCTCGGCCCGCCGGCTGTGGGTCGTGAAGTCGTAGGTCGGCTTCTCGACCGGCTCGCCACCGAGGAGCCGGTCGAGGTGGGCCACCATCAGGTCCGTCTCGAGGGCGTCCGGGTGGTCGAAGTTGAACCGGGCGCGCTCGCCGGCCGGGAGGTGGGCGAGGTCGACGTAGTACGAGTCGTGGTCGAGCAGCGCGATCCGGTCCGGCCCGAAGACCTCCACGATGCTGCGCTGAACGGTCGTCTTGCCGGACCCCGAGCCGCCCGCGATCCCGATGACAACCGGCATGGTAACGGTGGACAGAAGGCAGCGGGCAGAAAGCAGAGGATGGTGGGCGCGGAGCGCAGCGGCCTCAGTAGCTTTGTCAGTTTTCTTTTCTCTCTCCTCTCTCTCCTCTCTCTCCTCTTCCCCCTACTCGTCCTCCTCAGCCTCGCGGGCTGCCTTCGCGGCGGCCTTCTCCGCCACCACGGCCGCACGCGTCGCCTCGCGCGCGGCGCGGCGCTCCTCCCAGCCGGGACTTGACACCATCACGACGGTCCCTGTCCGGGTCGCCTCGTCGAACGTCGTCGCCGCCTCGTCCAGCTCGTAGCCACCCGGCGCTTCCCACCCGAGCAGCGCCTCGATGCTCTCGGCCGGGTCGCGGACGACGTAGTTGACGAGCGCGCCGCGCAACTGTTTGACGTTGTGCGTGACCGCCTTGCGCGTGCCGCCGTTCTCATCGTAGAATTTCACCTGCACGAGCGCCCGGTAAGAGCCGTCGTCATCCCACGCCTCGCGGTGCGTGGCCGGCAGGAGGTCCCAGACGAACTTGTCCTTGAGGGCGCGGTTCAGCAGCGGGCTGAGCACGGGCCGCCAGTACGCCGCCAGCTTGCCGACCTCGGGCAGCCGCGCGTCCATCCGGAGCCTGTAGTTCGGGATGAGGTCGTCCGGGCGGAGGATGCCGAAGAGGCCGGAGAAGATGACGCCGTTTTCGAGCAGGCGGCGCTGCGCCCCAGTCGGGAGGTCGGGAAACTCCATCGCCGCGTACATCACGCCGGGCCCGTAGCGGTCCACGGCCGCCAGCAGCGGGCTTCCGTAGAGGTCTTGGTTCACCCGGACCGTTTCTTCCAGCGCATCGCCCTTCAGCCCGAAGAGCTTCTCCAGCGCTTTTTCGTCACCGTCCCGGATCGCGTCCTGAAGTGCGGTGATGACGGTGCGGCGCTCGGGGTTCAGCTCGGAGAAATAGTTGAACGTATTCGATGTGCGGTAGTCGAACATGTCCGGGGCGAGGGGATTGCCGCCGAGGGCCTTCCCTTCGGCGCTCGCCAGCAGAATAGCAAAGTCGGCCATAGACGTGGGACGGGGAGACCCCGGCGACCGGCCGCCCACCCGGAGACGGTAACCCGGAGACGGCCGGTGCGCTCTGGAAAAGCAGAGGGGCGATCAGGAGCCGGAGGGGCGCTGCTGAACTTCATCCATCAGCGAGTTGGCATCGCGGAGGATGCGCTCGGCCTGCTCGCGGGCGTCGGCGATGAGGGCCGCCCCGCTCGTGCGCGCCACGCTCTGCACCTCGTCGGAGCCGAGATGGTTGACGAGGGTAGCGACCTGCCGGGACCAGCGGTCGAGGAGGTAGGCGAAGCGGCGGCGCGCGGCGCGCCCCTCGTTAGGAGCCAGGAGGAGGCCGAGGCTGAAGCCCGTCACCCCTCCGGCGAGGACCCCCAGCACGGAGGCACGGACGAGGCTGCTGGTAGAGGCACTCATAACAGGAGCAGAGAGGGAGAGAGGGACACCATAGCTGGGAAGATACCGCACGGCCGCTCCGTGCGGCGCGTGCAACCTGAGCGGCAGGGTCACTCGGTGGAACGCAGAGAAGCTGTCACCAGCCGGTCGGCGACAGCTTCTCTAGACGGACTTCTCTGGGCGGACGCACGCTCGCCGCTCCAGGGTGCCGGCTCAGCGGGCAAAGGATACCCGACGCGCAGGTTCGCGCAAAGGTTAGCGGCTCTTCTTCTTGTGGCGGTTCTTGCGGAGGCGCTTTTTCCGCTTATGGGTAGCAATTTTGTGACGCTTGCGCTTTTTGCCGCACGGCATAGACTCGGGGGTCAAGATGGGGAACGAGGAACTGACCAAGATACGCAGGAGCACAGTCTAAAGCAACGACCACTACGCCCGCTCTCCCACGGGCCGGCTGCCGATCAGTTCTGCTCCTGCCTTCGATTAACCTTCTCTTCACCCCGACCTCTTCACCCCGACCTGCCCGGCCGCCGGCCGCGAGGCAGGGCACGCGAACGTACCCGCCACCCATCTGTACAACCCTGTGCATGATACCGAACACCAGCGTGTGCGCCTCGCCTCTGCGTCTCGGCGGGTGGCCCATCGGAGAAGCACACGCCCCTGCCATACTGTTTGGCACGCCGATTGTTAAGCTCTGGTGTAGGAGCTTCGGGAATGCCTCCTCAGTACCGGAGCTTGCTCGAGCGAGGATGCATCCCGTGCATGACGCACCGCGGATGCTAGCCTCCGCGCCGGGCGGACACGTTTGGGTGAGCGTGTTCGCCCGGCTTCTTTTTTGCCCTGCCCCGCCGCCGACGGCTCCGTATACTCCGAGGCCTCTTCCGATTGTCCCGGTCTTCGATTGTCCGGCCTCATGCCTCGGCGCACGCTCTTCGGTCTCTGCCTCCTTTGCCTCCTGGTAGGCTGCGCGCCTTCGTTCTCGCCGCTCTACCGCGACTACGACCTGGACCCTGTCGCGCCCGCCGACGGCGGTGCAGCGGCAGACACAGCCGGGGCAGTCGAGGCTGCTGACCAAGAAGCTGCCACGCAGCAGGAAGTTGCCACGGAGGAAGTCCACGCCCGTCTCCGTGCTGCTCTCGCCGAGGCCGGCTGGACCGAGACCGCCGCCCCCGCGCCGAACGTCGTCTCGACCGAGCCGCGCCAGCTCAGCAACTGGGGCCTCTACCGCGTGCTCGTCTCGCTCGACGCGGTCCCGGTCGGCGACCGGCACGTTCGGGTGCTGTTCCACCCGGTCCGGCGCTACATCACCGGCGGGCGCTCGAAGATTCCCTACCTCGGCAGCGGCCTCCGCCGGGCGCTCCTGCCGGAGCTGAACCGAGCCTTCGAAGCGCACGGCCTCACTCCCATCGGGACCCCGCGCGAGCGTGACGAGGAGCAGATCGAAGGAACCTGAGGCAGGAGTCCGAGTTGGAGGTCATCCGCTGCGCAGGCGCGCTCGCGCTTCGCGGCGGCGGTTCTTTCACACCCTGGGGATGTTTTGGATTCGACGGAGCGATCGTGCGGCAGGCTGCGTGCCGGGTGGTTCTCAGTACGCCCGTAACCCACGCTGAGAAACCTGATAACTGCGAACGATTACTCGTACGCGATGGCGGCTTAAAGCCCCCATCTGTCTCCTGATTGGCCCGCTTGTCGGCCTTTCTTGAGGCATCGTCTTAGATAAGCTAGCTGCCGAGGCTCCGGCTGAGCCGAGGCAGTGAAACCCAATCAGCCTGCGCTCGCCCGGAAGCCCTGTTCGTGGGCAACGCCGTGCGGGCAAAGACCTCCAATACGCGGACTACGCATGTAGACGCCTGGACTGTAGCTCGCTTCGGACCCGGGTTCGACTCCCGGCATCTCCACCTCTCAAAGCACCCCGGCGCGGTAAGTCGCGCCGGGGTGTTTTTTTGGACACCCATCTTTTCTTGAACCTGTTTTCCTGAATGCGTTTATGCCTGCACCGCTTTCCGCAATGATCCGCTATTTGCAACAATCGGTTAGAGGCTGAGTTGGAGCCTCGTTCGTTCTGCGCTCGGCTCTTTCGCCGGTATGCGTCCAATACCCGCCCCTCCCCTATCTTAGGACAGGCGCATTCAGCGCCTCGTCTCCCCTCCTAACTCACCCACACACAGGCTATGCTTACCCTCCTCATCATCATCGTCGTCGGCGGTCTCATCGGCTGGGCTGCCAGCAAGATCATGGGC
The DNA here is from genome assembly GCA_038232975.1 of Rhodothermales bacterium. GTDB lineage: Bacteria > Bacteroidota > Rhodothermia > Rhodothermales > JANQRZ01 > JANQRZ01. Next base: position 19,846 of record JBBSMV010000005.1, on the reverse strand, counting down.
ACCGACCCGCAGCAAGGTATTCTGCTCAACATCGTCGTCGGCATCGTCGGTGCCTTGCTGGCAGGCTTCCTCCTCTCTCCCCTCCTCGGCGTCGATAGCATCCTGGACGACCCGCTGAGCATCCCTGCCATCCTCATCTCGCTCGTGGGTGCCGTGCTGCTGGTCTGGATCGTGAAGATGGTCCGCCGGAACACCTGATCGCTTCTCCGCCGCTTCACCCGTGGCCGCTTCACCGTGAACGTGCTGCTTCCGCTCTTCGTCGGCCTCCTGGCCGGCGCTGTCGCCGGGAAGACGGCGGCCGCTCCGGTGAAGCGGTCGGTTAACCTGGCCGTGGGCGTCCTCGGGGCGTCTATCGGCGCATTTTTGTTTGCCCCCCTTGGACTCGCCGCGCGCGGCCTGTTCGGGAGCCTCGCCACGGCTGCGCTGGGCGCGTTCCTGCTGCTGTTCGCCGTTGGCCTCGTCCGACGCACCACCTGACTGGCTGCGGCTGGTCCCTCACGTTCCCTCGAACCACCCTGCACCTGCCATGACACGCCTTACCCTGACCACCCTTTGCTCCCTCGCCCTGCTGCTTGCAGCCTGCGAGGTAGAGAACACCGAACCCGTCGAAGTCGGCGGCGCTATGGACGCCGACATCGAAGCCTACCGCGCCGACGTCGACGTCCGCATGACGGAGCTCGACGAAGCCATCGCTGCCCTCGAAGCGAAGGCGCAGAACGCCGGCGAAGACATGCGCGAGGAGTACAACGAGCAGATCGCCGACCTCCGCGAGGAGCGCATGGAAATCGCGGGCGACCTCGACGGCCTCCACGCCGAGACCGCCGAGGAGCTGCGCGAGGCCCGGATGGAGATGGACGACGAGCTCGACGAGCTCGACCACGACATCAACCGGGCGCAGCTCGAGATGGCCGACAACGCCGAGGAGTTCCGCATGGCCGCCGACCGCCAGCTCGAAGAGATCGACCGCGAGATGGAGCGCCTCGGCAACGAGACCGGCGAAGAGGCCCGCGAGGCGATGGCCGCCCTCGCCGAGCAGCGCCGCGAGCTCGACAACGACCTTGAGCGCCTCGGCAACGCCACCGAAGAGGAGTTCAACGAGATGAAGCGCGGCATCGCCAACGGCTTTGACGAGCTGGGCGACGCGATCGGCAACATCCGCGTCCCGACCGACATTGACGTGGAGACCGAGCGGATCGACAGCTAGACCCTGCTCGTGCGCGGAACCCGTGGGGGCCGGAGGGTATCACCTCTCCGGCCCCTTCTCTTTCGCCATGCTTCTGCGGTTCCTCCTCCTGCTTGGCGCGGCGCTGCTCGCCGGGTGCGGCCCCGTCGCGGAGGCGAGACTGGCCGAGCCGCTGCCCCTGCCTGCCGAGCGTGGCCCTGGCAGCGTGCCCCGCTTCGACGGGGCGGACCTGGAGTGGCGCGAGGTGAGCCGCATCCGCCGCGAGCACGGCCGCGCCGCGCCGCGGCCGGACACGAGCCTCGCCGCGCTGGCCCGCACCCACAGCCGCGCCATGCTCGAGCGCGGGTTCTTCACCCACCGCGACCCGGACGGCCTCCGCGCCGGGGAGCGCGCCCACCGGGCAGGCTACGCCTTCCACCACCTCGGCGAAAACCTCTTCCAGGGCCGGCTCTACGACACCGTCTCGACGTACCGGCGGGGCGGGCGCACCCTCACGTCGTACCTCTGGTACAGGCCCGACGAGCTCGCCGCCCTCGCCGTCGCGATGTGGATGGAGAGTCCGGGCCACCGGGAAAACATGCTGTCGGCCGCCTTCGACTACGGGGGGGTCGGGTTCGTCACCGGCCCGGCGTTCGAGGTTTTTATCACGCTCCATCTCTCCGCGCTCTGAGCGCTGCTGTCATGCCTGACCCCGTTCCTGCGCTCGCCGTCCTGGCTGCCGTGCTGCTCGGCACGCTCGGCATCTACCTCGCCACCGTGCTGCTGACGCGCGCGGCCGGGCTGCGGAGCTTCTCGAAGATGTCGAGCTTCGACTTCGCCGTGACCATTGCCATCGGCTCGGTCATCGCCAGCACGATCATCCTCGACAGCGTGCCGCTGCTCAAGGGGGTCGTGGCGCTCGCGCTTCTGTACGGCCTCCAGATCACCGTTGCCGCGCTCCGCGAGCGCTCCGACGCCTTCGCGAAGCTGGTGGACAACCAGCCGCTCCTGCTGATGGCCGGGCGCGAGGTGCTCCACGAGAACCTCCGCAAGGCGCACGTCACCGAGGGCGACATCCGCGCCAAGCTCCGCGAGGCCAACGTCCTCCGTCTCGACCACGTCCACGCCGTCGTCCTCGAAGCCACCGGCGACGTCTCCGTCCTCCACGGCGACCCCGACACGGACCTCGACCTGGAAATCCTCCGGGGCGTCCGCGACAGCGAGCGGCTGTCCCAGTAGGCAGGCACGGGCATAGCCTTTGCCACCGCTCTTCCCCGTCTTCACCTTTCACTCCCCGTTATGTCTATCCCACGCTGCACCCGGAAAACCCGCCTCTTTGCCGCGCTCCTCGTCGCCGCCGTCTCGTTCGCTGGACAGGCCCGCGCCCAGGACAGCGACCTCCTCGACCGCCTGCGGATGCGCTACGAGACCACCGAGGCGCTCCGCGCTCGCTTCACGCAGACGGCCGGCGAGGCGACGATGCAGGGCACGCTCGTGCTCCGCGGCGACGCCTACCGCATCGAGACGCCCGACCAGGTGCTCGTCACCGACGGCACCACCTCGTGGGTCTACGCGAAAGCCGACGGGCAGGTGCTCGTCAACGACGCCGTGGCCGACGAGACGACGTTCTCCCCGGCCGATTTCTTCACCCACTACCCGGACCGCTTCGACCTGCGCCCAGACAGCAGCGAGGTCCGCGGCGGGGTCCGCTACGACGTGCTGCGGCTGACCCCGAAGAGCCGCGACGCGTTTCTGCGCGAGGTGCGCCTGTGGGTCCGCGCCGCCGACACGCTCCCGACGCGCGTCGAGATCACCGACGGCAACGGGACGCGCGTGGAGTTCGACCTCTACGACGTGGAGGTGAACCCCCCGCTGCGCGGCGACCTGTTCCGCTTCGTCCCGCCGCCGGGGGCCGAGGTCGTGGACCTGCGCTCGTAGGTGCGCACCGGGCGGCGGGGCGGGCGTAGCTTTCCGGCTCCCACCCGCCCCGCCGTCGCCCGTGCCGCAGCGCCTGAAAACCATCCTCGTCCAGGCCGGCTCGTTCCTGCTCGGCGGCGGGCTGCTCTACCTCGCGCTGCGGAACGTGGACTTCGCCGCGCTCGGCGAGGCGTTCGGCAGCGCCAACTACTGGTACCTGGTCCCGCTGGCGGCGCTCGCGCTGGGGTCGCACGCGCTGCGCGCGCTGCGCTGGCAGATGCTCCTCGAGACCCTCCCCGACGCGCGCGGCGCGGGGCGCGGCGTCGGGTTCCGGCCGGTGTTCTACTCGCTGATGATCGGGTACATGGTCAACTACGCCGCGCCGCGCCTCGGCGAGGTCGTCCGCACGGCGAACCTGGCCTCGCAGGAGCGGCTCCCGTTCTCGGGCATCTTCGGGACGGTCGTCGTCGAGCGGATCGTGGACGTGCTGACGCTCGCGCTGGCGATCCTCGGGGCGTTCGTGCTGATGGCCGACGACATGGCGGCGCTCGCCCCGCTCTTCGAGCCGGCGGCGGCGTTCCTGCGGGAGCCGCCGGTCGCGTGGTGGATCATCCTCGTGAGCGCCCTGCTGGTGACGCTCGGCCTGGTGGCGATCTTCCTGGCGGTGCTGCGCCGGAGCGCGCGCTCCGAAGGCCTCGCCGCGCGCGTGACCGCGACGCTGCGCTCGTTCAAGCGCGGCCTCGTCTCGGTGCTGCGCACCCGCCGCCGCCTCGGGATCGCCGGGACGACGCTGGCGATGTGGGCGTGCTACCTGCTGATGGCCTACCTCCCGCTCCCGATGCTCGGGATCGCCGGCCTCGGCCTCGGCGAGGCGTGGGTGCTGCTCGTCGTCGGGGCGGTCGGGGTCGCGGTGCCGTCGCCGGGCGGGATCGGCTCGTACCACTACGTCACGATCCGCACGCTCGAGGGCCTCTTCGCCGTCGCCTCGGCCCCGGCGACGGCCTACGCCGTGCTCTCGCACGCGGCGCAGCTCGTGCTCTACGTCGCGGTCGGGTTCGGGTGCCTCGTCCTGCAAGGCTCCGGCCTCGGCGACCTCCGCGCCCTCAGGCACCGGGACGAAGCGCCTATGACGTGAGAGAGGAGAGAGCCAGCGACCGATCCTGCACCCTTCCGCTCCTTCCTTCCTCCGCTCTTCCTTTCTTCTAGGGCCGGAGCAGCCGAAACGCGGCCGGCTGCACCGCGACCACGACCTCGACGGCCGAGCGCGTCACGACCTCGCCGTCGGCGTGGATCGGGACGCCGGAGGAGAGGCGGAGCGAGAGCCGACGGACGCGGCCGGCCCGGACCTCCGGCTCGCCGAGGTGGCGGCCCCGGAGGGCCTTCGGCAGCACGCGGGCGATGCGCGCGAGCGAGAGCGGCCCGGCGACGAGGCACAGGTCGAGCAGCCCGTCGTCTATCCGGGCGTTCGGCGTAAGGCGGAAGCCGCCGCCGACGGAGGTGCCGTTGCCGACGGCGGCCAGAAAGAACGGCCCCGCGTAGACCTCGCTCCACGCGTCGCACTCCGCGCCGACGCTCCGCACCTCGGCCTCGGGCTGGGGCCACGCCCGCAGGCTCCGCCCGATGGCGGCGACGTAGCCCAGCCTGCCGCGCACCCACGTCGCCCGCTCCGCCTCGGCCGCCACGAGCGCGTCGAAGCCGATCCCGACGGCGTTGACGAAGACGGTCTCGTGCCGGCGCGGGTCGCCGTCCTCGCGCCACCGGACGAGGCCGCCGTCAACAGGAATAGCCTCGGCACCGAGGAGCGCCCGCACCGCCTCGTCGGTGCGCCTGGGCAGGCCGAGGAGAGTGGCGAAGTCGTTGCCCGTGCCGAGCGGGATGAGGCCGAGGGCCGCGCCGGTGCCGTTGCCGAACAGCCCCGAGGCGACCTCGTGCAGCGTCCCGTCGCCCCCAGCCGCGACGACGGCGTCGAAGCGCGCCGCTGCACGCCGGGCGAGGGCCGAGGCATGATTCGGCCGCTCCGTGACGATGATCTCGAACGGGACCCCGGCGGCCTCGAACACCTCGTGCAGCCGGGCGCGCTCCCGCCCGGCCCGGCGGTTCCCGGCAGCCGGGTTGAGGATGACGGCGAACGAGCGAACGGGCATCGAGGCAGGTGAGCGAGCCGGCCGCAAACTACGGCGCAGCGAGGAAAGGCAGTGCGGCGGTAACGTCCTCGGAGACGATGGACAGAGGGCAGTGGACGGTGGATCGAAGCGCGACAGTCTGGTTACCTTGCCGGCCTTTTTTCCATTCCCTCCATTCCCTCCATTCCCTCCATTCCCTCCATTCCCTCCATTCCCGAACACTCTTCCGCCGACGTGGTACCTTGCGCGCCTCCCCACTCCGCGCCCGATGCGTCGCCCGCTCTGCCTCGCCCTTCTGCTTCTCGCTGGATGCACCGCCGACGAGGCTCCGCTGCCCACCGCGACGGACGACCTCGGCCGGGCCGTTGAGCTGACCCTGCCGGCCGAGCGCGTCCTCACGCTCGCGCCGAACCTGACGGAGCTGCTGTTCGCTGCCGGCGGCGGGCACGCGCTCGTTGGGGCGAGCCAGGCCGACGACTATCCACCCGGCATCGGGGCGCTGCCGCGCTTCGGCACATACCCGCTCGACGTGGAGGCCGTCGTCGCGCTCCGGCCCGACCTCGTCCTCGCCACCGCCGAGGTCAACAACCCGGACGACGCCCGCCCCCTCGCCGAGGTCGGCATCCCTACTTACTTCTTCTCGTTCGACACCGTGGCCGATGTACCGCGCGCGCTCCGCACGGCCGGGGCGCTCGTTGGCACCGAAGCCGAGGCGGCGGCGGCGGCCGAAGCGTTCGGAGCGGCGATGCGGGAGATCAGCAATGAGACCGAAGGGCGCGCCCGGCTGCGCACGCTCCTGCTCATCGGCGACGAGACCCTCTTCGCCTACGGCGGGGCTTCGTACACGCAGGAGCTGATCGAGATCGCGGGCGGCGAGAGTGTGACGGCGCACTTCGACGGCGAGGCGGTGACGCTGTCGGAGGAGTTCGTGCTGGAGGCAGCCCCCGAGGTGATCGTCGGCGGCTGGGGAGCGGACTATGACGTGGGCCGGTTCCTCGCGCTGCACCCGGCGCTGAGTGCCGTCCCTGCCGTCGCCGCGCGGCGGGTCTACAGCCTCGACCCGGACCTGCTGCTCCGCCCCGGCCCCCGCCTGGTGGAAGGTGCGGCGGCGCTGGCGCGCGTTCTTCAGGGGGGGAGAGGAGAAGGCAGGGCACCGGGGCCGGACATGGCGCGCCATGTCCCTAAGGTCTTCGCGCCCACCGTCTCACCGTCTCACCGTCCACCGTCCACCGGCCCTCTGCGATGAGCCGAGCGGTCCTCCTCGGCCTCGGCCTCGCGGCGGCGCTCGTGGTCTCGGCGGGGGTGGCGGTCGCGCTCGGGAGCGCGCACGTTGCCCTCGGCGACGTGGCGCGGGCGGTGCTGCACCGCCTGACGGCGGGGGCCGTGGACGCGCCGGGCGCGGTGGCCGACGTGATCGTGTGGCGGCTGCGGCTGCCGCGCGTGCTGCTGGCGGCGCTCGTCGGCGGCGGCCTCGCGGTCGTCGGCGTGGCGATGCAGGCGCTCGTGCGGAACCCGCTGGCCGAGCCGTACATCCTCGGGGTCTCGAGTGGGGCGAGCGCGGGCGTCTCGCTCTTCTACCTCGGCTTCCTGCCGCCGCTCCTCACGCGCGCGCTCTCGCTGAGCCTCGCCGCGTTCCTCGGCGCGCTCGCGGCGATGCTCGTGGTCTACCTCGTGGCCCGGCAGGGGCCGCGCATCTCGACGGCCCGGCTGCTGCTCGCGGGCGTGGCAGTGTCGGCGTTTCTGGCGGCGCTGACGGCGTTCGTCACGTTTGCCTCGCCCGAGCCGAACCGCATCCGCACGGTGCTCTTCCTGCTGCTCGGCTCGTTCGCCGGGACGACGTGGGGCGAGGTCGCGCTCCCGGCGGGGGCGGCCGCGCTCGGGCTGGCCGCGCTGTGGGGGCTGGCCCGGCCGCTCGACGCGCTCCTGACGGGCGAGGAGCCGGCGCAGAGCCTCGGTGTGCCGGTCGAAGCGCTGAAGCGGGTGCTCATCGGGCTGGCGGCGCTCGTGACGGGCGTGCTCGTGGCGGCGAGCGGGATCATCGGGTTCGTCGGGCTGATCGTGCCGCACGCGGTCCGGTTCGTGGTCGGCGTCGGGCACCGGCGGGTCGTGCCGCTGTCGTTCGCGGCGGGGGCGCTGTTCCTCGTCTGGGCCGACCTCGCGGCGCGCACCGTCCTGCCGGACCAGGAGCTGCCCGTCGGCGTGCTGACGGCGCTCTGCGGGGTGCCGTTCTTCCTCCTCCTGCTCCGCCGCGCCGGGGTGTAGGAGTGAGTCGAGGGGTCGAGAGTCGGGAGTCCGGCACTCTCCACTGTCTTCTGTCCATCGTCCACTGGCACACCGTCCGTACCTTGCGGCGCGGAATCTTCCTGCCCCTGCAACCTGCGGGGTGCTCGTCGGGTAGCAGCTTTCAGTTATAATTGAAAATACCAATGGAGCCTCCCGTCCTCAGCCCGCCCCGCACGCGCCGCGCCGCGCCGTCGCTGGCGGGGATTCGCGCGCCGGTCGAGGCCGAGCTCGAGGGGTTCCGCCGCTACTTCCGGGGCGCGATGCGCTCGCGCGTCGGCCTGCTCGACAAAGTGACGCGCTACGTGCTGCGGCAGAAGGGCAAGGAGATTCGGCCCGTCCTCGTGCTGCTCTCCGCCCGGCTCTGCGGCGGCGTGACCGAGAAGAGCTACCGCGCCGCCGCCCTCGTGGAGCTGCTCCACACCGCGACGCTCGTCCACGACGACGTGGTCGACGACGCCGAGCGCCGCCGGAGCCTCTTCTCGATCAACGCCCTGTGGAAGAACAAGGTCGCCGTGCTCCTCGGCGACTTCCTGCTCTCGCGCGGCCTCCTGCTCGCGCTCGACGCGGGCGACTACGACCTCCTCCACGCCGTCTCCGACGCGGTCCGCCGCATGAGCGAGGGCGAGCTGCTGCAGATCGAGAAGGCCCGCCTGCTCGACATCGACGAGGCCACCTACTTCCGAATCATCTCCGACAAGACGGCCTCGCTGATCTCGGCCTGCACCGCCTGCGGCGCGATCTCCGCCACCGACGACGCCCGCGAGATCGCTGCGCTCCGGGGGATCGGCGAAAAGCTCGGCCTCGCCTTTCAGATCCGGGACGACCTCTTCGACTTCGGCGAGGTGGACGTGGGCAAGCCCCTCGGGATTGACCTGCAGGAAAAGAAGATGACGCTGCCGCTGATCGTGGCCCTCCGCGAGGCCGACGAGCGCGAGCGCAGGGCGGTCCTGAAGATCGTTCGCAAGCGGAGGAAGAGCCGGGACGAGGTGCGCGCCGTCGGCGACTTCGTCCGGCAGAAGGGAGGGCTGAGGTATGCACGCCGGAAGATGCAGGCCCTCGCTGCCGAGGCCGCCGACGCCCTTGCCGCCTTCCCGCCGACCGACGCGCGCGACGCCCTCCTCGACCTTACCGCCTACGTCGTCGCCCGGAAACAGTAGCGTCGGGAGTCCGGTGTCGGGAGTCGGGAGTCCGTAGCTTCCTCGTGGCTCCCGACCCTCGACTCCCGACCCATGACCCTCTACCTCCTAGGCACCGGCGCGGCCGTCTCGGACCCGCACCGGACGACGACGATGCTCGCCGTCTCCGACGGCACCTCGACGCTCGCCGTGGACTGCGGCGGCGACCTCGTGCAGCGCCTCCTCGCCGCCGGCCTCGACCTCGCCACGCTCGACGGCCTCGTGGTGACGCACGAGCACCCGGACCACGTCAGCGGCTTTCCCCTCTTCATGGAGAAGCTCTGGCTGACCGGCCGCCGCCGCCCGATCCCGGTCTACGGGGTCGAAGCCGCGCTCGCCCAGGCCCAGAGGTTGTGGGAGGCGTTCGACACGAGCGGCTGGGACGGTGTGCCGGCGATCAACTGGCGCGAAGTAGCGGGTGAGCCTGGGGCCGAGGTCTTGAGCGATGAAACGTGGCGCGTCACCGCCGCGCCCGTCGCCCACCCCGTCCCGACCATCGGCCTCCGCATCGAGCACGCCTCGGGCCGCGTCGTGGCGTATTCGTGCGACACCGCCCCGTGCGAGCACGTCGTGGAGCTTGGGCGCGGAGCCGGGATTCTCGTCCACGAGGCGACGGGGCACACGCCGGGCGTCCACTCGTCCATCGAGGAGGCCGCCGAGACGGCGGCGAAGGCCGGCGCGCACCGCCTCGTGCTCGTCCACCTCCCCCCCGGCCTGAGCGACACCGACCTCGAGGCCGGCCGACGCTGGCATACGGAGCTAGAGCTGGGCGAGGAGCTAGGCGTCTACGAGCTATAGTCGGAGAAGGCGGAGTCCTCGGGCGAACGGCCGTTCGCCCCTACGGGCGCAGAGCGCGACGGTGAATGCTGTACCCCGTGTCGTTGTGTCTACTGCCCTCCGCCCATTCCCTCCATTCCCCCCACGCCCTCCCATTCCCCAACCCCGTGCCGAGCCGCTTCAAAATCTTCTCCGACCCGGTCCACGGCTTCATCTCCGTCCCGAAGCGGCTGCTGCTCGGCCTGATCGAGACGCCGGAGTTCCAGCGGCTGCGGCACATCCGGCAGCTCGGCCTCGGGCACCTCGTCTTCCCCGGAGCCGAGCACACGCGCTTCCAGCACGGCCTCGGCGCTATGGCGCTGATGCAGCAGACCCTCGCGAGCCTCTCGGAGAAGGGCACGCCGATCTCCGAGGCCGAGCACGACGCCGCCCTCGCCGCCGCGCTCCTCCACGACGTCGGCCACGGGCCGTTCTCGCACACGCTCGAGACTGACCTCATCGCGCCCGGTGCCGACGGCCCGTTTCGCCACGAGCAGATGAGCCGGACGATCATCGAGTGCCTCAACCGGCGCTTCGGCGGGGCGCTCGACCTCGCCCTCACGGTCTTCGACGGGGCCTACCCTCGCCCGTTCTTTCACAGCCTCCTCTCGTCGCAGCTCGACATGGACCGGCTCGACTACCTCCGGCGCGACTCGTTCTACACCGGCGTCGCCGAGGGCATCGTCGGCGTCGACCGGATCATCAAGACGATGCGGGTCCACCCGGTCGAGGGCGGCGCGGACGCCGACATCGTGATCGAGGCGAAGGGGGCCTATGCGGTCGAGAGCTTCGTGCTCTCGCGGCGGCTGATGTACTGGCAGGTGTACCTCCACAAGACCGTCATCGCGGGGGACCACCTGCTGCGCGCCGCCTTCACGCGTGCCCGGCGATGCTGTGCCGACAGTGATCCGGCGGTCCTCACGTCCTCGCCCGCGCTCCTCTTCTTTCTTCAGCACCGCGTCACCGCCGACGAGACCGGCGACGACGACGTGCTCGGCGCGTTCTGCCGGCTCGACGACACGGACATCCTCTACAGCCTCAAGCGCTGGACGGCGTCCGCCGACCCGGTCCTGGCCGACCTGGCCCGCCGCTTCGTCGAGCGCGACCTCTTCCGCACGACATACCTCACGTCCGAGCCGGCCGAGGCCGAGGTCTCCGCCTGGCGCGAGCAGGTCGCCGGCTGGCTCGTCGCCGAGGGGCTCTCGACGCGGGCCACGGCCGCGCAGGATGCGGAGCTCTACCTCACGGTGGGCTCGTCAGCGCTCGACGCCTACCAGCGCTTCGAGGACTCGATCTCGATCCTGGAGCGCGACGGCCGGGTGCGCGAGCTGTCGCGGGCCGACGACGTAGCGGTCGTGGGGGCCGTCGCCGGGGCCGTGGTGCGGCACTACGTCTGCGCGCCCAAGCAGATCGCCCTCGGCATCGCAGCGGAAGTCCCAGCGGACTAGCCCTCACGGGTCGAGGATGTAGATCGCGGGGAGGTTGCGGCCGAGCTGGCCGTAGTCGAGGCCGTAGCCGATCACGAAGAGGTCCTCGATCTCGAAGCCGACGTAGTCGAGCCGGAGGTCGAGGTCGGGGCGGGCGGCGGCCGTCTTGTGGAGGAGCGTCGCGGTCTTGACCGAGGCGGGGCTCAGCTCACGCATCTTCTCGGTGATGAACTGCATCGAGAGGCCGGTGTCGACGATGTCCTCGACCACGATGACGTGCCGCCCCTCTAGCTCGGCGTCGATCTTTTTCAGCTCGGTCACGGTGCCGCTCGACACCTTCTCGGCCCCGTAGGAGGAGAGCTTGAGGAAGTCCACCTCGCAGTCAACCGTGACGGCCCGCAGCAGGTCGGCGAGGACGAGAAACGCCCCGTTGAGCACGCCGATGAGGATGGGCCGCTTGCCGTCGTAGTCGGCGCTGATGGCCCGGCCCATCGCGCCGACGCGGGCGGCAATGGCGTCGGGGTCGAGGTAGAGGCGGAAGCGCTCGCCGCGCACGGTGACGGTCTCGGCGACAGAAACGGCGGAGGCTACGGGTTCGGGCATGGCGCGGCGCGGGCAGGCAGAGAGGAGCACTGAAGTTATGCCCCGGAGCCGCCGGGAGCCAACGCCTCCGGCGATGCCTGCGTCCACGTCAGCCGGGCCGCGCGCCGCGTCTCCGGCCCGACGGCCGCCGCCCCGAGCCGGTGGCCGACCACCCAGACGACCTCCTCGCCCGAGAGGAGCACGAGCGCGCGCGCCCGGCGGTACGACGGCACGCGGCAGTCGGTGAGCAGGTCGCTGACCTTTTTGCGGCCCGCTATGCCGAGGGGCCGGAGCCCGTCGCCCGCCTGCCACGGCCGGAGCACGAGCGGAAACCGCAGCCGCTCCGCGTCTACGACCTCGACCTCCGGCGAGCCGTCGAACGCCTCCGGCATGGCGTCCAGCATCTCGACGCGGAGCGTGCCGAGGGGCGTCACCGTCTCGCCCGGCTGCACCTCGACGGCGAATGCCTCGACCGCCGCCGCCGTCTCGAAGACGAGGTGGGCGCGGGTGCGCCAGACCGTCGCGCCGGGCCACGCCACGCGGCGCCCCGGCTGCGCCGCGAGGAGCGCCTCGACCTCGCGCACCGCCGCCGCCGAGCGAGGCACCCCCGGTGCCCCCCGCCGGAGCGCTTCGAGCAGGACCCCGCGCTGCACCGGCGGGGGCTGCGCCTCCAGGCCGTCGAGCCGGAGCGCCCATCCGCCGGGCACAGCTTCGGCCGCCGCCTCGAAAAGCTCCGTAGGGACGAGCGCGGCCCCGGCGTCGAGCGCCTCGCGCACCAGGTCTGCCGTGTGGGCGATCCGCGCGCCGACGCCTTCGCCGAAGTGCGTCTCCAGAAGCGGTAGCACCTCGCGGCGGAGCACGTTCCGCCGGTAGGCCGACGATTGATTAGAGGCATCCTCGCGCCACGGCAGGCCGCGGGCGCGGGCATAGCCTTCGGTCTCCTCGCGCGATGCCCACAGCAGCGGGCGCACGACCTCGATGCGGGAGCCGGGCGCGAGTGGTCGGCGGACGGGGATGCCGGCCAGCCCGACCGGCCCCGCCCCGCGAAAGAGGTTCAGCAGCAGCGTCTCGGCCTGATCGTCGCGGTGATGCCCCGTGGCGACCGCCAGCGCACTGACCTCGGCCGCGACCTCACCGAAGAAGGCGTAGCGCGCCGCCCGCGCCGCCGCCTGCACCGAGCCTTCGATCTCTGCCTGCCGAACCCACAGCGGCACGTCCCACCGTTCGCAGAGCATCCGCACGAGGGCTTCGTCGGCGTCGGCCTCCGCGCCCCGAAGCCCGTAGTTGACGTGCGCTACGACGGGAGCGAACCCGCCCTCGCGCAGCAGGTGCAGCAGCACGACCGAGTCCACCCCACCGCTGACCCCGACCACGACGCGCGCGCCTTCGGCGAGCAATCCGCGCCCGGTCACGAACTCAGTGAATCGCTGACGCATGGCGGTGGATCAGTGTGACAGAGGACGGTGGTGCCAGACCTCGGGCGAACGGCGTTCGCCCCTACGGATGCCACGGAGGAACGAAATGCTAGACCTCGGGCGACCACACGGGGTCGCCCCTACGGGGATGCACTACGGGTGGGTACCTTTCTAGGTTTTCGTCCACACTCCCACACTCCCACACTCCCACACTCCCACACTCCCACACTCAGCCCCGCCCAAATCGGCGCTCCAGCTCGTCGAGGGAGACCTTGATCATCGTCGGCCGCCCGTGGGGGCAGGTGTAGGGGGTCGTGCAGGCGAACAGCTCGTCGATCAGCTTGCGAGCCTCCTCCTCGGAGAGCGCCGCGCCGGGTGCCATCGCGCGGCGACGGGCGACGCTCTTGGCGAGGCTGTCGCGGCTGCCCAGCTCCAGCCCGTCGCGGTACGACTTGAAGCGCTCCAGCACGTCCTCGATCAGGCCCTGCGCCGAGTCCCGCGACACATCCGTCGGGACGCCCTGCACGGTGACCGTCCGGCCCGAGAATGGTGCCAGGTCGAAGCCGAGCTTCCGGAGATCGTCAGCGAGCTCGAGGACGAGCGCGTAGTCGGCCGGCGGGAACTCGATGGTGATCGGGAAGAGGAGCTGCTGCGAGAGCGTCATCCCACCGTCGAGCGCGGCGAGGGCCTGCTCGTAGAGGATGCGCTCGTGGGCGGCGCGCTGGTCCACGAGCAGCAGCCCCGAGCGGATCGGCGTGACGACGTAGCGGTTGTGGAGCTGCCACACCGGCGGCCGGCCGCTGAGACCGAGCGTGCCCTCCTCGTCCGCCTCGTCTCCCTCGAACGGCTCTGCGCCCGACGGGATCGCCGTGCTGGAGGCCGGCGCGTCCGGGCGTAGCGGATCGTCGTCGGGAGAGCCGAAGGCGAGGCCGCGCGGCGAGGCCGGAGAGGACGAAACTGGAAACGAGACCGGCAGGCGTCGCTCCGCCTCTTCCGCCTCGAACCGGACCGGGCGGACGTCGGGCACCTCCTCGGGCACCGACGCGCCGGGGAGCGCGCCCATGCCGGGCCGCGAGCGCCCGGCGAAGCCGTCGCCGAGGCTCGGCGTTATGTCGGCGTCGCCGAGGGCTTTCTTGACGACGGCGCGGACGAACCCGTAGACCCCGCGCTCGTCGTCGAACTTGACCTCGGTCTTGGTCGGGTGGACGTTCACGTCGAGGTGGCGCGGGTCGAGCGAGAAGAAGAGGACGAAGAGCGGGTGGGTCCCCTTCGGCAGCAGGTCGCCGAAGGCCGTGGCGACGGCGTGCTCGAGCGCGCGGTTCTTGACGTAGCGCCCGTTGACGAAGAAGAACTGCTCGCCCCGGCTGCGGCGCGCCTCCTCGGGCCGCCCGACGAGACCGCGCACCGAGAGGTAGCTCGTCGTCTCGGCCACCGGCACGAGCGCGTCGCCCGCCCGGTCCCCGAGGAGCTGCCCGATCCGCGTGTGCAGCGCCGCCTCGAAGTCGTCGTCCGCGGGCGCGAGCCGGTAGACCTCGGCCTCGTCGTGGACGAGCGCGAAGCCGACCGTCGGGTTCGAGAGCGCCAGAAACTGGAAGGTCTCGACGAGGTGCTTGAACTCGGTCGCCGGGGACTTGAGGAAGTTGCGCCGCGCTGGGACGTTGTAGAACAGGTTCCGCACCGCGATCGAGGTGCCGGCCGGGGCGGCGCACGGGGCTTGGTCCTCGATGCGGCTGCCGGCGATGCGGACGTGCGTGCCGGAGGCGTCGCCCCGCCGCTTCGACTTCAGCTCGACGTGGGCCACGGCGGCAACCGAGGCGAGGGCCTCGCCGCGGAAGCCGAGCGTGCGGATGCGCTCGAGGTCGTCCGAGGAGGCGATCTTGCTCGTCGCGTGGCGGCCGAAGCAGGTGGCCGCGTCCTCGGGTCCCATCCCGCAGCCGTCGTCGGCGACCTGCACGAGCTCGCTGCCGGCCTGCCGGAGCACGACGGTGATCTGGCGCGCCCCCGCGTCGAGGGCGTTCTCCATCAACTCCTTCAGGACCGAGGCGGGCCGCTGCACCACCTCGCCGGCGGCGATCTTGTTGGCGAGGGCCTCGGGGAGGACGCGCACGAGGCCGTCGGGCGCGTGCTCGGCAGCGGTCAGGTCGGCGGCAGGGTCCGTCTGCAAGGCGATGGCGGTCGGAGAGCGTGCGGGGGCCGGAAGCTAGAGACGGCGCGGCGCGGCACCGTAACCACAAGGTTATGCCCGCCTCAGAGCTTCGTGTAGACGTAGAGCGCGAGCAGGAGCAGCACGGCGACGGCGATGAAGGCGGGCTGCTTGCCGCGCCGGGTGTTGGTCTTGAAGTGGAGCCGTTGCTTCAGCCGCTCGTCGTCGCTCGGGTCGTAGAAGCGCGGCTCGTAGCGGAACTGGCGCGGCTTCGGGCGGTGTCTCGGCGTCAGCACGGGCGTGCGTTTTGAGTCGGGCGCAGTATACCAGCCCCCGCTGCCACCGTTCCGTCAGCGCTATCGGGGGATCGGAGGATTGGTCTTTCACTCCCCCGATCCTTCAATCACCAGATATTCCTGACGTGGTCGAGGTAGAGCACCGCGAGCGGGACCGCGATCAGCATCGCGTCGATCCGGTCGAGCATCCCGCCGTGGCCGGGGAGGTAGTCGCCCGAGTCCTTGGCCCCGACGGAGCGCTTGAGGAGGCTCTCGGCGAGGTCGCCGAGCTGCCCGACGGCCCCGCAGACGAGGCCGAGCACGAGCACGTCTGCCCACCCCAGCACGGGGACGAGCACCGCCTTCATCACGGCCACGAACGCGAGCGCCCCAAGCACGCCGCCGACCGAGCCGGCCCACGTCTTCTTCGGCGAGATGCGCGGGAAGAGCGGGCGCTTGCCGAAGGCCCGCCCGGTGAAATAGGCCCCCGTGTCCGCCGCCCAGATCGCCGCGACGACCGTCGCGGTCAGCAGGAAGGCGTCGAGGTCGCCGAGCGTGCCGGCGCTCTGCACGCGCAGCTCCACGAAGTAGCCCGCGAGGACGGCCGGGTAGAAGACGCCGAGGAGCGTCGCGCCGAGGTTCGGGATCGGCTGCACCGGCCCTTCGCGCTGCCGCCACAGCTCGGCGATGAACGCGGCGACGAGGGCCAGCACGGCCAGCGGCACCGCCGGCGGCCACGGCGAGCGCACGATCACGAGCGCCCCTGCGGCGAGGCCGGCGCTCTTGAGCGGCCGGATGCCGCCCGTCTCGGCCAGGTGGTACAGGTCCCACTGCGCCAGCAGCCCGATCAGCAGCACGAACCCGACGAAGAACCACCCGCCGACGTAGGCGGCCCCGATCACAATCGGAGCGCCGACGAGCGAGGTCAGGACGCGCTGCGCGAGGTTGCCCATCCGGGTTTGAGGTGGTGGGTTTGGGGTTGGAGGAGTGCAGACGTAGACCTCGCTGCTTCGGGCTCAAAACCTCCAACTCCCAACCCCGAACCTCCTACCTCTTCACCGGGTCGTCGTCGTCGGGGGCGGAGAAGCGGATCGCGTCGGGGCCGGAGTCGAGCATCCCCTCCTCGTCGGCGGTGTGGGCGTCGGCGCTGTCGGGGTCGGCGTTGAGCGCGGCCTCGGTCAGCTCGGCGTCGGTGAACGGCTTCTGGTTGATGACCTCCTCGGCGGCCCCGATGTCTTCGGGCCGGACCATCACGCGGACGGCCGCCATGTCGCCGACGTTGAGGTTGAAGGTGTGGTCCCGCTGCGTGAGCACGACGGCGGCGATGCCCGCCGCGTCGAGCCGGTCGCGGAGGAGGTCGGCTTCGTAGTCGGTGGAGGTGTTGAAGACGGAGACCCAGTCTTCGTAGACGCGCGGATCGTCGGACATAGCGAGAACGGTGAAGGCGAGAGAGGAGCTAGAACGTGATGCGTGGTCTGTTCCTACGGTGGTCCCCGGCCTCACGAATCACGTATCACGAGGCCAGCAGCGCGCTTCGCCGGCGCAGCAGGGCGACGGCGACGGCCGCGGCGGCGAGGAGGCTGAGCGCCGCAAGATACCACGGCACCGCGATAGCGTCGAGCGCGACGGGGTCGAGGTCCGGGTTGCGGCTCACCACGTCGCTCACAATCACGGCGAGGCCGTTGTTGAGCAGGTGGACGAGCACGCCGGCCCACAGGCTCCCAGTCACCCACACCGAGAAGCCGAGGTACACCCCGAGCGTGGCGAGCGGCAGCACCTGCGTCGGGCGGAGGTGGAATAGCCCGAAGACCAGGCCGACGAGCACGATGCTCCAGGCGACGCCGAGGCTCCGCTCGACCTGCCGCTGGAGATACCCCCGGAACATCAGCTCCTCGCAGAGCGCGGGCGTGACGGCGACGAAGAGGAGCGCGAGGACCATGTTGATGTCAGCCCCGAGGACCTGCTCGATGAGCGCTGCCTGCTGCTCGTCCCACGCCCGCCACGCCTCGGGCAGCGGGATCTCGGCGTTCACCGTCCCGAGCCACGCCACGAGCGGCAGGAGTACGACGAGGCCGAGGCCGCTCAGTCCGAGCTGCACGCCGTTCGCCCGGCGGAGGCGGAGGTAGGCCGCCACGTCCGGCGTGTGGAGCCACGTCACGAAGAGCACGAAGACCAAAAACCCCGCGACCTGCCCGAGCGCGTTCCCCCCGAAGAGCGCGACGGCGTTGCCTTCGAGCGACTCCATGATCGCCCCCACGTCGAGCGCCCCGTCCGCCGAGCCGAGCGCGGCGGCCACCATCACGACGGTCCCGACGAGCTGGTAGACCACGAACCCGCCGACGAAGGTCAGCAGCGCCGTCAGCAGCGGGTGGAAGCGCTGCCGCTCCAGCAAGCCGGTGAGCCGCGCCGGCTGCGCCCACGGCACCGCGTCCCGGAGCGCGGGCACCGGGTGCGGCGGGGCGACGGGGGCCTCGGCAGGGCGAGCGGAGAGATCAGGCATCGAGCGGCGGCTGGGGAAGAGGAGACCGGGCGAGTATCGGCACTGCTGGCCGCGAAGTCAACACGTTACCGCGTCGCCGAGCCGCGCGACCGCGTCCGTCCAGTCCCCGGCGAAGACCTCGACCGGGACGCTGCCGAGGGCAGCCGAGAGATCGGCCGGGGTGTTCCGGCCGGGGCGGTTGTCGAGGAACAGCCCCTCGAAGTTGACGCAGTCCGGCGGCAGCAGGACCAGCTCGCCGAGCCGCCCAGCCTTGGCTAGAGGCCGGAGGGCAGTCTCGAAGCTCTTGAAGTTCAGCAGCCCACTCACCGTCACCGAGTCGCCGAAGAGCAGGTTCTCCGCCACCACGACCTGCACCTCGAGGTTCTCCACCTGACGAAGCACTGGGGCGACGCGCTCGTCGAGGAGCGGCGCGGTGAGCGTGCCCGTCACCAGCGTCAGCGTCCGAGGCTCGGGCAGCGCCTCGGGGAGGGCCTCGCGCTGGAAGTCCAGTTCGTTCAGGAAGTCGCGGCTCATCCCGACCCCGTTCTCCATGAGGGGGTAGCCGTCGTAGGCGTCCTCCTCGGGGAAGTCCAGCCCGGCCAGGAGGTACATCTCGTCCGAGAGGTAGACGAACCCGCGCCCGATCTCCGCCCGGAACCGCGCCTGCCAATTCTCGACCTGGGCGGCGAGCGCGCGCGCTTCGCCGGGCCGGAGCGTGCGGAGGTCGGCCAGCTCGCGCCGGTGCCGCGTCAGGCCGACCGGGACGACCGAGAGCGACTGCATCCGGTCGTGCATCGCGTAGAGGTCCTCGACCGTCTTGGCGAGCGCCGCGCCGTCGTTGAAGCCGGGGACGAGGACGACCTGGGCGTGCATGTCGATCCCCCCGCTGCGCAGGAACGTGAGCTTCTCCATCAGGCGGTCCTGCTGCGTGCGGTGCCCCATCATCCGGCGGCGGACGTCGTCGGTGGTGCAATGGACCGAGATGTAGAGCGGGCTGAGGCGCTGCTCGACGATCCGCCGCAGGTCGCGCTCGCGGAGGTTCGTCATGGTGATATAGTTCCCGTAGAGGAACGACATGCGGAAGTCGCCGTCGCGGAAATAGAGCGTGTCCCGGAGGCCGGTGGGGTTCTGGTCCACGAAGCAGAAGACGCAGTCGTCGCCGCAGGTCTTGATGCGGAACTCCTCGAAGTCGGCCCCGAGCGGCTCGTCTAGGTCGCGCGAGACGGACTGCTCGCGGAGGGTGCCCCCGAGGCGGAGCCTAACGACAAAGCGCTCCTCGGCAGCCTTGAAGCGCAGGTCTAGTTCGTCCTGCACCGTCTCGCCGTTGATAGCGAGGAGCTGGTCGCCGGGCCGCCAGCCGAGGTCGTCGGCGAGCGACCCCGTTTCGACGGAAGTGATGCGAACGGGCATGGGTGAGGGGATCGGGGCGGCGGCGGGTACGCGACGTTTGGGCTTCTAGGTCCATGAAAATGGCGTGCTCGGTGCGCGCCGGTTGCGCACGCCGCCGAGGATTTCGTAGCTTGGGAGCTTGTCGCGCCCGTAGCTCAGCTGGATAGAGCGTCGGATTCCGGTTCCGAAGGTCGGAGGTTCGAATCCTCTCGGGCGTACACAATAGTAGGCCCCAAGCGCTTTTTGCATTGCGCTTGGGGCCTAATTATTTTCTATCGTGTAAGGGTGGATGTAAGGGTTTTTGTCTCCGTTTGCTCGGCATCTCGGCTACGGCTTAAGCATTCCCGGCCAGCGTCGAAACCTCTATGCAGAATCGCGCATAAGGTAGATTCCCGACCCTCCGAAGGTCTACCCGTGCCTGAAGCCCCCGGATATAAACCGCTCGCTTGGTGGGCCGACGCCCGCCCGGTGCTCCGGTCGTGTCCCGGGGGCGGGCAGGACGATATCGGGCACGGCCTCAGCCAAGTGCAGGCCGGAGCGATGCCCGCCCGCTTCTCGCCGCTCCCTCAGATCGGGAAGGGAGCCTTCGAGGTCAAGGTGGACGAGGACGGCGAGGCGTACCGCACTCTCTTCATCGCCCGCTTCCCGGAAGCCGTCTAC
>JBBSMV010000004.1:0-28157 GCA_038232975.1 Rhodothermales bacterium | reverse complement strand
GGAGGAGGAGCAGGTGTGGGCCGCCCTCAGGGAGCGCGGTGCCGACTTCTCGTGCATCCACCGCTACGACTACGAGAACCCCGGTGCCTCGCCGTGGCCGGCTCCTCCGACGTGGCCGGAGGCCTTCCCCGACGTGCTCAAAGAGGGCGTGCGCCTCGCCGGCGGCCGGATAGCGACGGAGGAGCGGCAGGCTCGGCTGCGCGAGGAGGCGAAGGCGGCGCGGCTCGCCGACGAGCAGGGCGAAGCCGCGTAGCCGGTAAGCAGTTCAGAGCCCGATTTGGCGTCGCCATGTTGCACCCTTGTTGCACGACACTTCAAGCCTTCTTCCTGCGAAAAGCGAAAAGCGCCCCAAACTCTGCGTTTCCGCGTCGCCTGGGGCGCTTTTCGAGGGAGCCAATGACCGGACTCGAACCGGTGACCTGCTCATTACGAGTGAGCTGCTCTACCAACTGAGCTACATTGGCGGTCTGGAGCGTCCAAACTACGGCGCTCCGCCCGCCGCCGTCAAGCCGAGGAACCGCCCCGGCCGGGGATAATCTATGAACGGCTCCACGGCCCCCCTGCTCGACGCCGCCGTGCTCGCCCTCCGCCACGTCTCGAAGTCCTTCGGCCCCACGCGCGCTCCGTCGGCCGAGCTCCCGCTCGCCGCGCCGAGCACCCTCGCCGGACTCAAGACGAGCGCCGTCATCAACATCGGCACGGCGACGCTCGGCGCGCTCATCGGGGCCGGCGGCTACGGGCAGCCGATCCTGACCGGCATCCGGCTCGGCGACACCGGCCTGATCCTCGAAGGCGCGGTGCCGGCGGCGCTCCTCGCCCTCGTCGCGCAGGGGCTGTTCGAGCTCGTCGAGCGCGCCGTCGTGCCGAAGGGGCTGCGGCTGGCCGACGCCGAGTAGCCCGCTAGCCTCCGGCACTGGAGGCCGACAACAGCAAGGCCGCCTCCCCGAAGTGAGACGGCGGCCTTGCGAGTCGGGGTGGCGGGATTTGAACCCACGACCTCTTCGTCCCGAACGAAGCGCGCTACCGGGCTGCGCTACACCCCGATTTTGGACAGACTGCCAATATAAAGCGAGCGCACAGCAGCGGGCAAAAGGAGTTTCGGGGAAAGCCGGTTGCTGGGCAGCTATCGCATCAGGGTCACACTTGGGGTAGACACCGCGTCCCCTGCCGTCGCCCGCACGAGATAGCGTCCACTCGGCACCGCCGTCGCGTCGAGCACGGCGGTGTGCGGACCGGCTTCCACCGCGCCGTCGAGCAGCACCGCCACCTCGCGCCCGAGCACATCGTAGACCGCGACCCGGAGGCGGGTTGCCGTCGGCACATCGAGCGTGAGCGTCGTCTGGCCCCGGAACGGGTTCGGGTAGGCCGCCGAGAGCGCGAATGCGGAGGGTGCCACCACCGAAGCCGACAGGGCTGCCTCACCTCCCCACCGCGCGCCTGCCTCGACCGGAGCGCCTGTCGCCGCGTCCGTCACCTGCCACGTCGCTACGGGCACGCCCGTGCCCCGCTCGGCGAGCTTGGCCCCCATGAATGAGTCGCTGTCGATGGGAGCGTTGGGGAAGTCACCCACCAGGCCGGTGTAGACGTACTCTCCTGCCGGAGCACCGGCCGGCACCTGTTGGCGCACGGCGCGCTGGAGGAGCTGCCCCGGCGCGAGCGTCATCGTCACCGGGCCGAGGACGGGGGAGCGCACCGAGCACACCGAGCGCCCTGCTTTCACGGGGTCTGCATCCGGTGCGCCGTAGCTTCTGCGGTCCGCCTACCCGCCTGCTTCCCATGCCCGAACCCGCTCTCGCCCCGCCCGTCACCCCGGACGCCGACGCCACGGCCTACGACCCCGCCGCCGTCGAGGCCGGGTGGTACGCCTTCTGGGAGGCCGGCGGCTTCTTCCGCGCCGACGCCGAGCGCGCCCAGGCCTCGGGCACCCCGCCGTTCGTGATCCCGATGCCGCCGCCGAACGTCACCGGCCGCCTCCACATGGGCCACGCGCTCCAGGACGCCGTGCAGGACGCCCTCATCCGCCTCTACCGGATGCGCGGCACCGAGGCGCTCTGGATCCCCGGCCTCGACCACGCCGGCATCGCCACGCAGAACGTCGTCGAGCGGACCCTCAAGGACGAGGGCCGGACGCGGCACGACCTCGGGCGCGAGGCGTTCGTCGAGAAGGTCTGGGCGTGGAAGGAGGAGTACGGCGGGCACATCCTCCAGCAGAAGCGCCAGCTCGGCGACTCCGCCGACTGGAGCCGGGCGCGCTTCACGATGGACGACGGCTTCAGCCGCGCCGTCCAGGACGTCTTCGTCCGGCTCTTTGAGGAGGGCCTCGTCTACCGGGGCGACTACCTCGTCAACTGGGACCCCGAGAACATGACCGCCATCTCCGACGAGGAGGTCGACAACGTCGAGCGCGACGGGCACCTCTGGTGGATCCGCTATCCCTACACGAGCGGTGACGGCCACCTCACCATCGCCACGACGCGGCCCGAGACGCTCCTCGGCGACACTGCCGTCGCCGTCCACCCCGACGACGAGCGCTACACCGACCTCGTCGGCGAGACCCTCACGCTGCCGCTCGTCGGCCGGGAGATTCCGGTCATCGCCGACGAGCACGCCGACCCGGCCTTCGGCGCGGGTGCGCTGAAAGTCACGCCGGCCCACGACAAGCACGACTTCGAGATCGGCCGCCGCCACGGCCTCGAGGTCCTCACCGTCCTCAACCCGGACGCGACGGTCAACGAGCACGGCGGCCCCTACGAAGGCCTCGACCGCTTCGCGGCCCGTCGGCGGATCGTCGCCGACCTGGAGGCGGCCGGCCTGCTCGACAAGGTCGAGCCGTACCGGAGCACCGTCCCGGTGTCGAGCCGGTCGAAGGCGGTGATCGAGCCGCTGATCTCGCGGCAGTGGTTCGTGCGGATGCAGCCGCTGGCCGAGCCGGCGCTCGCGGCCGTGCGCGACGGCCGAGTGAGGTTCCACCCCGAGCGCTGGCAGAACGAGTACTTCCGCTGGCTCGAAGGCATCCGCGACTGGACCGTCTCGCGCCAGCTCTGGTGGGGCCACCGCATCCCCGTCTGGTACCACACCGACGCCGACGGCGCGCGCGACGAGAGCCGCCCGTTCGTCGTCTCGGTCGAGCAGCCGGAGCCGGGCCCCGACGGCCGGCCGCTCGTGCAGGACGAGGACGTGCTCGACACCTGGTTCTCGTCCTGGCTCTGGCCGTTCGCCACGCTCGGCTGGCCCGAGCCGACCGAGGACCTGAAGGCGTTCTACCCCTCGACGGTCCTCGTCTCGGGCTACGACATCCTCTTCTTCTGGATCGCCCGGATGGTGATGGCCGGGCTGCACTTTACGGGCGAGACCCCGTTCCGCGACGTTTTCATCACGGGCCTGCTCAAGGACGCGCAGGGCCGCTGGATGTCGAAGTCCCTCGGGAATGGGATCGACCCGCTCGACATGATCGAGACCTACGGGGCCGACGCGGTGCGCTTCAGCCTCGTCGTGCTCTGCGCCCAGGGCCAGGACATCAAGCTGGAGCCGACGAAGTTCGAGATGGGCCGCAACTTCGCCAACAAGCTCTGGAACGCCGCCCGCGTCTTCGGCCGCTTCATGGAGGAGGGCCCCGAGGGGCGTTTGAAGGACTACCGGCGGCAGCGGTCTTTCGAGGAGCTAGAGTTGGTCGAGCGCTGGATGCTGACGCGGCTCAGCCAGACGGTCGCCGCCGTGGACGAGGCCGTCGGCCGCTACCGGCTCAACGAGGCGGCGCTCGCCATCTACGACCTCGTCTGGCGCGACTACTGCGACTGGTACCTCGAGCTGATCAAACCCGCGCCGGGCGAGGACGGGCAGCCGTCCACGATGGACGACGAGACGATTGCCCTCGCCGTCGAGGTCTTCGAGCAGATGGTGAAGCTGCTCCACCCGTTCATGCCGTTCATCACCGAGGAGCTGTGGCACCGCCTCCGCCCCCGCGCCGCGGGCGACGCCTGCATCGTGGCCCCGTGGCCCGAGGCGAACCCGGCCGAGACCGACCCCGAGGCCGCCGAGACGTTCGCCCTCGTGCAGGAGATCGTCAGCGGCATTCGGAGCGTGAAGAGCCAGTACGGCGTGGCACCGGGCAAGGGGGTTGCGGCAACCCTCAGAGTACCGGTGGGAGAGGAGAAGACGGCAGCGGCCCTCCAGGCGGCTGCCCCTTACATCGAGCAGCTTGCTCGCGTGGACGACCTCACGATAGACCTTGAGGCTGAGAAGCCGAAGGCGTCGGCCGTCTACGTGGCTGCGCCGGTGGAGGTGTTCGTCCCGCTCGCCGGGATGATTGACCTCGACGCCGAGCGCGAGCGGCTCCGCAAGGCCATCGCCGAGAAAGAGCAGTTCCGCGCGAGCGTCGAGCGCAAGCTCGCCAACGAGCACTTCACGAGCCGAGCCCCCGCCGAGGTCGTCGAGCGCGAGCGCCAGAAGGCCGCCGACGCCGACGCCGAGACCGCCAAGCTCCGCGCCAACCTCGACGACCTGGGCTGAGGCCCACCCCGCTGATGCCTATCCGCTCTCCGGTCTATGCCCTCGTGCTGCTGGCCCTCGCCGCCGGCTGCGGCGGCGAGCAGCCGGCGCTCACGGCCCACGTCGAAGAGTTCCGGCTCGTCCGCGAGGAGGACGGCAAGCAGGTCGTTACCGGCCTCCTCGTCAACCCCAATGACCGGCCGATCTCCAGCGCCATCGTAGACGTGGACCTCTACGACCAGCCCGTCGAGCCGGGCGTCGAGCCGGTCGAGACGATGCGCGTCGAGGTGCGCGAGGTCGGCCCCGGCGAGCGCAAGCGGTTCCGGCAGACCGTCGACACGCGGCTGCGGCTCAGCGGTGCTCGCTCCGGCCGCATCGTGGTGCGCTAGAGTGCTTGGCACTCAGGTGTGGGAGGATGGGGGTTCGGGAGGGGGGCCTGTTAGTGAGACCACGACCTTCCCCCACACGCCCGCACACCCATACTCCTCACTGAAACATACGCTAGGGGCCGGTGGATCGAGGACGACGGTGCCGGCCCTAGCGCGGCTCTGCTCTACCTCCGGCGTCTGCACGGGCGAAACAAGGCGCGCCCTCGTCGGTTGCCTGCGCCCTCCGGCGCTCGCTACACCCCTCGTTTCGTTTCGCTTTCGTGATGAAGCGGGGCAGGTCCGGATACGATACTTGTTCGGACAAGTATTCCGACTCGTTCGTCACCCTCTACCTCCCCCATGGAAACGTACTACAAGCCCGGCGACCTCGCCAAGTTCGGCGACATCGCCGAGGGCAGCGGCCCGCTCGCCGACGCCTTCTTCAGCTACTACGGCCAGGTGTTCGCCGACGGCGCGCTCTCGGCCCGCGAGAAAGCGCTCATCGCGCTCGCCGTCGCCCACGCCGTGCAGTGCCCCTACTGCATCGATGCCTACACCTCCGAATCCCTGGAGAAGGGGGCCGACCTGGAGCAGATGACCGAGGCCGTTCACGTCGCGGCGGCGATCCGGGGCGGGGCCTCGCTCGTCCACGGCGTCCAAATGCTGGAGCACGCCAAGGCCAAGATGATGTGAGGACTGATTCGTGTTGCGTGATGCGTGAGGGCGCTTGCCTCAGCGTCGCGCTACAGACACGAATCACGCAACACGAATCACTGAAGGCCCCCTCCCCGACCCCATCCGCCCTCCATGAGCCTCGCCGACCCCGGCTTCATTGACCTCACGGTGCTCAGCCGTGAGCTGCTGCTGGACTCCGCCGAGGCGGGGCCGAAGCGGACGACGAGCCTCCACGCCCGCCGCACGCCGCTGGCCGCGCCCGCCGCGCAGCTCCGCGCCCTCAGCGCCGCCCGCGTCACCGGCGGGCCGACCGGCACCGGGGCCTTCGCCGCCGACCTCGCCGCGAGCGGCTGGCCGGCGCTCACGCCCGCGCCGCTCGAGATCTTCCAGATCAACCTCGGCAAGCTCTGCAACATGACGTGCCGCCACTGCCACGTGGACTCCGGCCCGGACCGCACCGACGAGAACATGGGCCGCGCCACCGTCGAGGCGTGCCTCGGGGCGATTGACCGGATCAGGGCGGCTGAGGGCAGCGCGCTCCACACTGTGGACCTGACCGGCGGCGCGCCGGAGCTGAACCCGCACTTCGAGTTCCTCGTCGAGGCATGCGTCGGGCGCGGCCTCCACGTGATAGACCGCTGCAACCTGACGATCCTGCTCGTCCGGCGCTACCGCCACCTGCCGGCGTGGTTCGCCGAGCGCGGCGTCGAGGTGGCGTGCTCGCTGCCGCACTACCGCCGGCTCGGGACCGACGCGCAGCGCGGCGACGGGACCTACGAGAAGTCGGTCCGGGCGCTCCGGCGGCTCAACGAGGCCGGCTACGGGCAGGGCGACCCCCGGCGCGTGCTCACGCTCGTCACGAACCCGGTCGGGGCCTTCCTCGCCGGCAGCCAGGCCTCGCTCGAAGACGAGTGGAAGGCGGCCCTCGCCCGGCACCACGGCGTGACGTTCGACCGCCTCTTCGCGCTCAACAACATGCCGATGTCGCGCTACCTCGAGTGGCTCCTCGAGAAGGGCCAGACCGAGGCGTACCTGGAGCGCCTCGTGAGCGCCTTCAACCCGGCGACGATCAGCGGGCTGATGTGCCGCAATACGGTCTCGGTGAGCTGGGACGGGCGGCTCTTCGACTGCGACTTCAACCAGCAGCTCGAGATGGACGCCGTGCTCCCCGGCACCGCGCGCGCCCACGTCGCCGACTTCGACCTCGGCGCGTGGCAAGCCCGGCAGGTCCGCACCGCGCGGCACTGCTACGGCTGCACCGCCGGGGCCGGCTCCTCGTGCGGCGGCGCGACGACCTAGCCCTCCGCCTCGACGACCTCGACCTGGTAGAGCCGGTCCTCGATCTCGTCGGCGACCTCGCGGAGCTGGTCGTCCGTGAGGCTTTTGAGGATGCGGCGCGCCGCGCTCTTGAGCGCCCGCAGCGTCGTCGCCGCCGCCACGTCAATGACCTTGACCAGGAGGGCGTTCAGGCTGAACAGCCGCGCCGGCACGTGGAAATGCACCTCGATGCCGACGCGGACGAGGGCGTAGACCAGCTCGTCCACGGCCTCGATCTTCGCCTGGCGCGCCGCGTCGGTTCGGAGAAAGGCCACGACGCGCTCGGCCTCGGCGGCGAGGTCGTCGGGCAGGGGCGTGCCGAGCAGGTGCTGCGTCATCGGAGGTGCTGTGTCGTGGAAACGGTGGAGCGTAGACCGTGAACGGTAGACGATGATCCGCAGCGCGACGGCGGAGTACCTTTCTCAGCTTGGCCTGCCCTCTGCCCTCTGCCCCCAACCCGCCATGCCGGTCCGCCCGTTCACCCTCGCCCTCCTCGCCCCGCTCCTGCTCGCCGGCTGCCTGGCGCAGCGCGCCTCCACCGGCGTGGACGACGTTCCCGGTGGGCCGATGCCGCCGGGCGTTCCAAACTACGTCTACGGCACCTGGGACTACACGATGACCGCCCCGGACGGCAGCACCCTCACCGGCCTCCTCACGATTGCCGAAGACGGCACGGGCCGCTTCACGACGTCCACCGGCACCGACGCCCCGCTGGCGACGCAGGACGTCAGCGTCACCGCGCCGACCTTCATCCTCGCCGGCACCGTGCAGGCCGACGAGCCGCTTTCGCTCTCGCTCGCCGGCTCGGTCGAGGCCGACCGGATGACGGCGGAGGCGACGCTAGACGGCACGGCCTACGCGCTCGAAGCGACGCGCCTGCGCGAGTAGCCCGCGCCGCGAGTAGCCCGCGCCTCTTACTCGCCGCCGCACGACACGCAGCCGACGCCGGGTGCCTCGCCGGCCGTGCAGGTGCACGAGCAGGGGGTCCCGTCGTCGGTCGTGCCGAAGCCGCCGGTGCAGAACAGGCCGAGGTCGCCGGGCGGGAGGTCGCAGGCGTCCTGGACGAGGTAGCCGGAGAACGGCCGCTCGGCCCCCCGGTGCCGCTCCGGGACCGAGATGAAGAGCACGTCGCGCACGCTGGCGCACTCGGCGGTGGCCGCGCCGGGGAGCACGAACCCGACGAGGTACGGCTCGTCGAGCACCGGCCCGAGCGCGCGGCGCGCCATCGCGACGGCCTCGGGGCTGGCGAGCGCGAGGTCCGTCAGCCACGTCTCGATCCCTTTGCGGCCGAGCCGCCGGGCATCGGTGGCGTTCACGTCGGCGCGGTAGAGGCCGAAGAGGCCGTCAGCGAAGGTCTGGCGGAGGTCGTCCTCGGTTTCCTCGTAGAGCGGGTCAGGCTCCGGCTCAGGCTCAGGCGGCGGGTCCGGTCTGGTCACGACCGGCGGCACGGCGGCCGAGGGCGGCGGGGGCGGTTCGACGGTCGGCTCGGTCGTGGTGCAAGCCGCGACGAGGAGGGCGGGTAGGACGAGCAGGACGAGGCGCTTCATGGCACAGAAGGGCAGGCGGGAGGAGAAGGGTGTATAAACGAAGAGGCGGCCGGGCTGATCCGCCGAGCGGCCCGAGCGAGAGGCAAACGGAAACCCCCGGCCGCGTCGGCAGCCGAGGGCACCTCGCGGGCGTCGCGGGAGCCGCTAGCGATGCACGTCCTTCGACGTGTCGCGGACGCCGTCCTTGTAGCGGAGCACCTGCCGCCGGAGCTGGCGCACGCAGCCGCTGACGGCCTCCTGGTAGGTCGGGGCGACGTCCCGCGCGCTCAGGATCCGCCGCGACACGCTGACCTTGACCTCCGCCTGCTTGGCAGCTCCCGCCTCCTGCCCGTCGAGGACGACGTGGGCGTCGTGGATGCCGTCGTAGTAGCGGTCGAGCTTGGAGACGGACTGTTCGATGTGGGCGCGCAGGCTGTCGGGAAGGTCGGCGCGGCGCGCAGTGATGCGAGTCTGCATGGAGTCCTCCGAAGTGAGGGGGAGAAAGAATGAGGTACCCTCTTGAATACGGGAGCGCGGCGTCGCTTGTCAAATGAATCTCGCCGCGTGCCCGAGAAATGCGACGCGCCGAACGGCCTATTCCCCGACCGAGCGGAGCGCCTCCTCCACGATGTGCTCGCCCAGGTAAGAGCCGTGCGCCCGGAGCGCGGTGAGCACCGGGCGCAGCTCGCTCACCAAGCGCCGACGCTTCACGAGCCGGAGGCGTCGAGCGTTCTCAGCTCCTGCTCTAGCTCCTCGACGCCGTAGTGGAGCGGGACCTCGCGCTCGTTGAGCACGCGCATGAACGCCGCCTGACTCGACCCGGCCAGCCGCCGACGCTCTTCGAGCAGGCGCAGCCCCTCGCGCGCGACCTCGCCGGCCGAGGCGTACTCGCCCGAGGCGACGAGCCGCTGGACGAGGTCCTGGGGGTCGGGCGTGAGCGGGACGGTCATGGGGCGCAGCGATAGGCGTCTCAGGCAGCGTACCGCGTGAGGGCATCCGAAGACCCCCGTCGCGCCGCGACAAAAAGTGCCTGTGGGGTTGCGCTCCCGGCGGGTCGCCTCGGCAGTGGGCGCTCGATTGATTGAGGTTAGAGCGCGCGCTGTTCATGCTCCGGGCGAGACGTTGCCCCCGTCGTCTTCCTCGTCCCACCCCTCCGGCAGCGGGAGTGTGGGATAGTGCGGCTCCGGCTCCTCGCCCGCCGCGATCTGCGCCCGCCGCCGCTCCATCAGGGCCTCCCATGTCTTCACGCTCGACGGCCCCTCCAGGCTGGGCCGTCCGTTGAGGATGCCCCGGATGCTCAGGTCCTCGTTCAGCAGCGGCCAGTGAATCCCGTAGGGACTCACCTCGATCTCGGCTCGCTCTTCCGGCGTGCCATAGAGGAGGCGGGGCGACCATGCAATCGGGAACGAGACCGTGCGCCCGTCGGCGAGCCGCACCGTCACGGCGTCACGGCCTACCTCAGCGGCGACGGCCTCGGCCTCGGGAGCGTCGTTCCGAATCATCCCAGCTTCAGAGCGGGCACGGTGGCCGGCGGCAGCGAGGCGAGCGCGCTTGTCGGCGATGGAGCGGTTAGCAGTCGTCCGGGCGCGGGCGGCGGTTCCAGGCATTGATCAGGGGGTCTTGGTGGGCTTCGATGATGCGGACGATCCGGCGAAGCTCGGCGGCCCGGAAGCGGGTGGCATGGGAAAGGCGAACAGGGGAGAGCCAGAACTTGGCCTCGGCACGGTCGCGCTTGACGTGGACGTGAGCGGGTTCGGCAGGCTCATCGGAGTAGATGACGAAACGGTAGGGGCCGAAACGGAGGACGACGGGCACGTTCAGCCCTCGCTCTGCTTCGAGCGGTGGAGCCGCCGGCCGGCCTCTCAACGGCGGCGTCATGGATGTTGATGCGGAGGGGGATCGTCTTGCTCGTCGGTCCCGGCATGGGTTCGTGTGGAGAGGAAGGCGCTCGGTCTCGTCCTACCGTCCGGCAGGGTCCGAAGATTCCGACCGCGCACCGACAAAAAGTGCCGGCGGGGTTGCGCGCCCGGCGGTTTCTGCCTATGTTGGCTGGTGGATTGATTGATCTTGACGAGAGCGCTCCGCCTGCGGGGGCGGCGCGGGGCGCTCACGAGGCGGACGGCTCACCGCTCGAACGAGAGGACCCTATGCGAATCGCTTCTTGCCTGGCCCTCGCGGCCGTGCTGACCCTGTGGCCTGCGGCCCGCGCGCAGACCGACGTCTCCGGCACGATCACCACGAACACGACGTGGACGCTCGCAGGAAGCCCATACACGATTCTGGCTCTCTTACAATAGAGGCGAACGCAACGCTGGTGGTGGAGGCTGGGGTGCGCGTCATCAAGCCCAACGCTAGCGATGTGCGCGTGCGCGATGGCGGGGCGCTACGCCTGGAGGGGACGGTCTCGAACCCGGTAGTGTGGGAGGCCGAGACGGAGGACCCGCCGTCGAATCAGGGGAACCGCTTCGGCGGGACGCTCTGGTTCGAGGCAGCCTCGACCGGCCTCGTTGAGTACGCGGTCTTCGACGACCTCGGAGGCTGGGACGGGTGCGGCTCGTGCCCGAACTACGCCGCGTTGCAGATCGAGTCCGACGCCGTGGTGGTCCGCGACGTTGAGATCACCGGGACCAGTGGCAATGGGATTCAAATCAATGATGTCCAGCCCTCACTCAATCGAATCAACCTTGCTGGCAACACCAGTGGTTTGAACTACTCGGGTGCCTCCACGCTCGATGCAGAATGGCTGTATTGGGGCGACGCGAGCGGCCCCAATCACCCCACCCTCAACCCCAACGGGCAGGGCAACCTTGTCTCGGACAACGTGGACTTCACGCCGTGGCGGACCTCGCCGGTGCAGATCCAGAACCAGGTAGACCCGCCCTCACTCTTCCTCTCCGCTGCCTCCGTCGCCCCCGGCGGCTGGACCGACGTGACGCTGCCCAACGGCAACCCCTACGGTCCCGTCGCCGGCCCCGTCCGCCTCACCGTCGCCGCCGGTGCCACGCGGCAGTTCACGCTGCGCCAGACGGTCCCGGCCCGCGCCCCGGCGGGGAGCTACACCTACACCGCCCGCACCGGATCGGCCTACCCCGCGACCGAGCAGAGCGACAGCTTCCCGTTCACCAAGCTCCCGCCCGCCGCCGCGACCCCGCCTCCCGAGGCCAGCCTCTCGGCTAAACCGGCAGCTCAGCCGCAGCTCGCCCGCGCCGCGCCGCCTCAGATCAAAGGCAGCGCCGAGACCGACGCAGCGGCTCCGGTCCGTCCCGCGCTGGAAGCCGGCACTGCACCGACCGACAACGCCTTCGCGTTCGACCCGGCCGAGTGGCCGGTCGTGGACGTAGCGACGGGCTTGCCCTTCGGAACGGAGGAGGCCATCGCTCGCGGCACCGAGTCTGCAACGGGAGAGACTGCCGCGCTCGATACCGCCCCAGCCTCGCTTGCGCTGCCGACGGAGCCGGCGCTCTACCCGGCCTACCCCAACCCCTTCAACCGGAGCGCGACCCTCCGCTACGACCTCGCCCGCCCCGGCCCCGTCCGCCTCGCCGTCTACGATGCGCTCGGCCGCCGTGTGGCGCTCCTCGTGGACGAGGCGCAGGAGCCGGGTCGCTACCGGGCACGGTTCGATGCCTCGCGCCTCGCCAGCGGCGTCTACGTCGTGCGGATGACGACGCCGGACCACGTCGAGACCCACCGCCTCACGCTCGTCCGCTGATCGGCTGCCTTGAGCGCGCCAGGAGTCCAGGGCAAAGCACATGATCCCACATTCAACCCCGTAAGCAACCTCCGCGCGGGAGCCTCACGACGAGAGCGTGCCCTTTCGCACGAACTGGCACACCGGGTAGGCCGAGCAGCCGACGAACGAACGGCCCTGCTTCGACGTGCGCTCGACGAGGCGGCCCGTGCCGCAGCGCGGACACCGCTCCCCGGCCGGCTCGGCCACAGCGCGGGTCTCGCGGCAGGCCGGGAAGCCGGAGCAGCCGTAGAACGCCCCCTGCGGCCCGTCGCGGCGCACCGTAGGCCGACCGCAGCGCGTGCAGGGCGCGGTCCCCTCCCCGGCTGCGCCCGGCTCGGCGATGCGGCCGGAGGGCGTGGCGGCCGGGAAGACTACCGGAGCCGGAGGCCGGAGCGCCGGCACGAGACCGTCGTGGTAGAAGGCGTGGAGCGTGGGGCGGTACGCCTCCCGGCCGGCCGCGACGGCGTCGAGCGTCGCCTCCAGGCGGGCGGTGAAGCCGAGGTCGAAGAGCGCAGGGAACCGCTGGATGAGGAAGGCGCAGGTGCGGAGACCGAGGTCGGTCGGGTGCAGGCAGCCGTCGCGGACGACCTTGCAGCCGCGCTCGGTGAGCGCGGCGAGCGTGGCGGCATACGTGCTCGGCCGCCCGAGCCGGTGCGCCTCCATCGCCCCGACGAGTGCCGCCTCGGTGTACCGGAGCGGCGGCTCCGTCAACCGCTGTCCGTGCGTGACGCGCTCCACCCCGACCTCCTCGCCCTCGGTGAGAGTTGCTTCGAGCGCCTCGTCGCTCGGTGTCGTGCGCTCGAACTGGAGAAAGCCGCGCATGCGGAGACTCGTGCCCTCGGCGCGGAAGACGAACCGCCCGGCGGCGGCGGCACGCTCGGCCCCCGTCCGCTCCCGGAGCGCCGAGGCGGCCTGGCTGACGACGGCGCGGTGCCAGACGAGGTCGTAGACCCGGTACTGCTCCGGCGCGAGGTATTTGCGGACCCGCTTCGGCGCGCGCGCGAAGTCGGTCGGCCGGAGGGCTTCGTGGGCCGAGGGTGTGCTGCTCGCCTCCCTCGTCGTGTGCCGGTGCGGGCGTGGCGGGAGATAGCCCGGCCCGAAGTCGCGGGCGACGACGTCGCGGGCAGCGGCGAGGGCCGTCTTCGCCATGTGGACGCCGTCGGTGCGCGGGTACGTCAGCAGCCCGACGCGCTCGTCCTCCTCCAGCTCGACGCCTTCGTAGAGCTGCTGCGCGAGGCGCATCGCGCGCGCCGGGGCGAGGCCGAGGCGGTCGGAGGCGGCTTGCAGGAAGGCGGCCGTCGTGAACGGCGGCGGCGGCTTGAGGGTCTCGGCCGCGCGCCGCACCGAGCGGACAGTGAAGCGCTCGGCGCGCGCCGCCTCGGCGAGGTGCCACGCCGCGCCCTCGTCGAGCGTGTCGTCCTCCAGCACCTGCCGGTGCGCCTGGTAGAGCCTCGCCTCGAACGGCTCGCCGTCGGCGGTCCGAAACGTCGCCGTGACGTGCCACCGCTCGGCAGGCGCGAAGTCGGCGACCTCCCGCTCGCGCCGGCAGAGGAGGCGGAGCGCCGCCGTCTGCACGCGCCCCGCCGAGAGCGGCCGGGTGCTCTCAACGGCCCGCTGCAACACGGGGCTGACGGCGTAGCCAACGAGCCGGTCCACGACCCGGCGTGCCTGCTGCGCCGCCACGAGGTCGGCGTCCACGGAGCACGGGCGCTGGACGGCGGCGCGGACGGCCTCGGCGGTGAGCTCGCTGAAGGAGACGCGAGCCGTGGGGACCTTCGTGCGGGCAAGGGCCTCGGCGAGGTGGTGGGCGATGGCCTCGCCCTCGCGGTCGGGGTCGGTGGCGAGGAGGACGCGGGTGCAGCCCTCGGCGTCGCGCCGCAGCCCGGCGAGGAGATTCCGCTTGCCCTTCGCCGTCGTCCACGTCGCCTCGAACGTCGCCTCGGTGTCCACGCCGAGGTCGCCGTCGGGCAGGTCGGCGACGTGCCCCTCGGTGGCCCGGACGCGGTAGCCGTCGCCGAGGATGCGCGCGAGCGTCGCCGCCTTCGCCGGGGACTCTACGATGAGAAGCTGCATCTCGGGTGTGGGGGTGTGGGAGGATGAGGGGGTGGGAGCGCGCTCACGTTCGCCCCTCATCCTCCCACCCACCCCTCCTCAGATACTCGTCTTCGAGCCTCTGCATCGCGGCGCGCTCGGCGTCGGTGGCGTCGTCGTAGCCCAGCAGGTGGAGGAGGCCGTGGACGACGTAGCGCCGCGCCTCGTCCTCGAAGCGCGCCCCGAACTCCGGCGCGCGCTCAGCGGCCGTGTCGAGGTCTACGTACACCTCCCCGTCCACGACCCGTTCGGCGAGGGCCGCCTCGTCGAGGGAGAACGAGAGCACGTCGGTCGGGTAGTCGTGCCCGAGGAACTCGCGGTTGAGACGGTGGACGGTCGCGCGGCCGGCGAGGACGAGGCCGAGGGAGCGGAGCGCGAAGCCTTCGGCCCGCGCTACGCGGCGGACGAGCGCTTCGAGCGCAGGCGCGTCGAGGCGTCGAGACGGATGTGCCTGGGTGATCTCGATAGCCCCTGCCTCCCGATCCAACATCCCCACTCCAAAGCTTGTCCCCGCGCAGGCGGGAATCCAAAATTAGGGCAGGTCGCCGAAGAGGGTCTCGCTCATCGAGAGGGCGACGGCGCTCATCATGACCTCGGCCGGGAGCTGGGTGAAGTCGGTCTGGAGGAGCCGGTCGTCCACGTTGGCGTAGAGCGAGCACCCGGCCCCGCGCTCGACGACGAGGCCGTTGGTGAGGCCGCCCCGGCGGGCGAAGAAGATGGCCTCGCCGAGCTCCTCGGAGGCGAGGAAGCCGGTGCAGCCCTGGAGCTGGAGGAAGGCGTTCATGCCGTAGACCGAGACCAGCCCCGTCGGCGTCTCGCCGCCGGTGACGCCGGCCGGGAGGTCCACGCTGGGCTGGACCTCGAGCACGAGCCGCCGGCCGCTCTCGGCGTCCTCGAGCTCGAACCGGACGAGCGCGCCGTCGCGCACCGCCTCCGCGCCGAGCGCAGCGGCGAGGCGGTCGAAGTCGGCGTCGGAGAAGCGGAAGGGCATTCTGCGTGTGGGAGTGTGGAGGGAAGGGGGTGTGGGAGGGAGGAAAGATAGAGCACGGTAGGAAGAATCGAGATGGCCTGCCCCCAACCTTCTGCCCTCCCGTCCTCCCACACCCTCTCAGCCCTGGTCCGCCGGGGCCGACTCCTCGGCCGTGGGCAGCGCGGGCGGCTGCGACACGTACAGCCGGCGCAGCGCCCCGGCCGACTGCCGGAACGCCTCGTCGCCGAGCCGCTCGGCGACGAGGCCGCTGAAGGCGGCAGCCCGCTCGTAGGACCCGTTTTCGAGATAGATAGACTGGATCGTCCGGTAGTACTGCACCGCCAGGTCAATGGCCTGCTGCGAGCTCGCGGTCTCGAGCTGGGCCAGCGCGATCGGCTCGGCCTCGCGCATCAGCGCCGCCACGCGCTCGCGGTCGCCGAGGGCGGTGTAGGCCTCGGCCAGGACGTAGAGCGAGACGAAGTCCGCCGGCACCGTCGAGAGCGGGATTTCCGCCTCGACGCGCTCCAGGAGCGCCCGCGCCTCCGCCGTCCGGCCCTGCTCGGCGAGCGCCTCGGCGGCCGGGCCGAAGACCGACGAGCGGTAGTTGTCGATCATGTTGCGGACGTTCTCGTCGAAGTAGGCGTGGGGGTCGTCGAGGTTGGTCAGGCGGAACTTCGAGAGCCGCTCCAGGATGACCTCGGGGACGACCCGGCCGCCGGGCGTGTCGCTCGGGACCGGGACGACGCGCGTGGCGAGGCCCTCGGCCTGCATGTAGTCGTCGAGGCCGAGCTGGCTCTCGCGCGCCGCCGTCGTGGCGAAGTAGACCGGGCGCTTCCAGCCGTCGGCGGCGTTGGCGGCCAGGATGCTCAGCACCACCTGGTCGTTGACGTAGAGCACCCTGAAGTCCGGGGCGTAGGGCCGCCCCTCGACCCGCCACCTCAGCGTCTGCGGCAGCGGCACCGGGTTGCCCCACTCGGCGCGCGTCTCGGCCGAGACGTTCTCGACCGGCAGCTCGACCTGGCGCGGCTCCCAGCGCGTCGGCTGAAGCGCGGCAATGGCGCGGTCGTCGAGCGTCATCGGCACCGGAGCGGAGTCGCGGGAGGCCTGGTTCTTGAGCTGCTTGATGTACCACGGCGTCTGGAGCAGCGAGAGGTTGACCACGCGCACGTCGCGCCGGACCCCCTCGACCTCCTGGAGGTACCACAGCGGGAACGTGTCGTTGTCGCCGTTGGTGAAGAGGATCGCGTTCGGGGCGAGGCTCTGGAGCATGTTGTAGGCGAAGTCCGGCGCTACGTAGCGCCCCGAGCGGTCGTGGTCGTCGTAGTTCTGGGCCAGCATCCAGCCCGGCACCGCCACGAAGACGAGCGCCGCCACCGCCGTCGCCAGCCCAAGCTGGAGGCTCCGTCCTTTGTCGGCGAGGGCCTCCGCCGTGAGCGAGACCAGGCCGGTGGCCCCGATCCCGACCCAGAGGCTGTAGGCGAAGAAGCTCGCCACGTAGGAGTAGTCCCGCTCGCGCGGCTGCATCGGGTTCTGGTTGAGGTAGACGATGATCCCCAGCCCGGTGATGAGGAAGAGCACCGCCACGGCAAAGGCCCGCCGCCAGTCGCGCGCGAAGTGGAACCCCATGCCGATCAGCCCGAGCAGGAGCGGAAGCCCGAAGTAGACGTTGTAGCCGGCGCGCTCGCTCGGCGTCCGCGCCTCGGCTGCCGTGCTGGCGGAGCGGACGAGACCGCTCGTCCACGGCGCGTCCTGCGTGTCGGAGGCCTTGCCGACGAAGTTCCACAGGAAGTAGCGCAGGTACATGTGCCCGATCTGGTACTCCCAGAAGAACGCGGCGTCGGAGTCGTACTGCGCGTAGACGCGGGCGTGCTGCGGCACCGGCGACCAGCGGCGCGGGAAGAGCTTCTCGTCGCGCGTGAAGCCGCCCGTGGCGTTGTCGAACGTCGCCCCCTTCAGGAGCGGCGTCGCGCCGTACTGCTCGCGCTTGAGGTACGAGACGATGGCCTCGGTCGTCTCCGGGTCGTTCTCGTCAATCGGCGGGTCGGCGGCCGAGCGGATGAAGATCAGGGCGTAGGTCGAGTACCCGACGAGCAGCATCAGCACCGAGAGCGCCACCAGGTTGCCGACGGGCCGCCGCCGCGTCTGCGTCCACCACACCGCCGCGACGGCGGCCCCGAAGACGACGAGGACCGTCAGCGTGAGGCTCCCGAGCGACTCGGCGAGGCTCGGCAGCCCCTGCACCAGGCCGGGGTAGATGAAGAGGAAGACCACCGACGCCGCGGCCCCCGCCGCCACGACCCCGAGCCACCGCCGCCCGGTCGTCCACGCCTCGCGCTCGAAGTCGGCGAAGTAGACCACGAGCGCGATGAAGAAGAGCGTCAGCACGTTGAGCAGGTGGACCCCGATGGCGAGGCCGAACAGGTAGGCGATCAGCACGAGGTAGCGGTCGCTCTTCAGCCCGAACGGGTGCTCGTCGCGGGCGCGGAGCGCGGCCTCCTCCTCGAGCTTCTCCTCGCGCCAGCGCAGGATCAGCCACACCACGATGGCCGTGAAGAACATGCTCATCGCGTAGACCTCGGCCTCGACGGCGTTGAACCAGAACGAGTCCGTGACGGCAAACGTCAGCGCGCCGACCACGCCGCCGCCGAGCGCCGCGAGGCGGTCCAGGCCGCTCCACGTCTCGGGCGCACCCTGCCAGATGCGGACGAGCCGGACGATCACGAGGTGCGTCAAGAGCACCGTCAGCGCGCTCGCCAGCACGCTCACCAGGTTGATGGCGACGGCCGTGTACCCCGAGTCCATGAAGAGGCCGAGCAGCGGCCCGAGGACGATCGAGAAGAGCCGCCCGACGAGCATGTAGAACGGCGCGCCCGGCGGGTGCGACACCTGCAAGCCGTCGGCGATGGCGATGAACTCGCCCGCGTCCCAGAACGACGCCGTCGGCGCGACGGTCATCAGGTAGACGACGAGCGCGTAGACGAAGACGCCGGCGGCGACGAGCCGGTCAATGGTGGTCCCTTTCATGCGGGTCGGGCGTGTCCAAAAAAAGCCGTAGCCAGTGCGCTAAGATACGCCCGCTGTAACGACCCGGCCCACCGCGCATTGCCCCGAAGGCCGGTGGACAGTGAGACAGGGGTGCCATTCTCGACCAGGGCGAAGCATGCTTCGCCCCTACGGGCGCGGAGCGCGACGGCCTCGGTACCTTATGTCCTTTTTTTGCTCTTCCCCTCTTCCCCGTCATCCGCCGCAGGCATCGGCCCCCTGCACGCTCGGCGTGCGGTCCATCCACAGCCACCCGGCTCGGCCGTCCGGCGTCTGCACCCGCGCCCACCACTGCTGCTCCGGCTCGCTGAGCCGTTCGAGCGCCGGCCCGTCCTCGCCCGGCACCGCGAACGCCGCCAGCCCGTCGAGCTGCACCACGCCGCCATCGTGCCACGCTCGGTAGGCCCCTTCGCCGACGTAGTCGAGAACGAGGAGGCTGTCGCCCGGAGCAGCCGAGCGCGTGTCCTCGTAGCCGAGGTAGAGCGTGACCGAGTCGCGCGCGACGGCGCGGCCGAGCCGGGTGAGCAGGACGTGGCCCGTCGAGGCGTCGAGTGCGGTCTCGGCCGGGACGGTGAAGGCCGGGGCGGCCGTCGTGTCGTCGGGCTGCGCGTAGACGGCCGTCGGCTCGGTGGTGGTCCAGGGGCCGTAGGTGCAGCACTCGAACGGGCAGGCTCCCTCGATGCGGATCGGGGCGGCGGGGCGCTGCGCGAGCTGTCCGTCCATCGCCATCGTGAGCGTGTCCGGCCTCGCCGGGGCCGTGGCGAGGGTGTCGCTGTCCGCCGGGGCGGGCGGCTCGGGGGCATCCCGCGCTGTGCAGGCACCCAGGGCGAGGAGGAGGGCGGCGGGAGCTAAGCGGAGCGCTGCGCCCCTACCGCGCCACGAGAAGGTCAGCTCAGGAGACATCGCGGCGGGTAGCAAGCGTGGCGAGGTGTGCGTGGAGGGCTGCAAGCTCGTCGTCCGTCATGTGAGCAGTCGCCGGCCACGGCATGAACTCGGGGTCGAGCGTTTTGCCGCCCGGAGTGACGCCGGTGCGGAGCGTCTCCTTGAACTCGTCCAGGGACCACTGGCCGGCCGCTGCGAGCGCAGGGGCCGGGGGCGAACCGGGATGCGGCGGGTGCTCTACCCCCTGCAAGCGCTCGCCGTGGCAGTCCCGGCACCCGTTGATGTCTACGATGTGCGCGCCCCGCGCAATCGAGGCCGAGTCCGCCGGGACCGTGAGGCGCGCCGTCTGCACGGCGTAGGTGCGGCTGAGGTTGTTCGAGCCGACGTAATACAGCACCCCGCCTGCGAGCACGAGGAAGACGAGGAGGCCGCCGAGAACGATCCCGGCCCACTTGACTGTTTTCTTCATGGCGATCAACTGGTGTAGGAAGAGAGGCGAGGCCGGTTCTGGCTTGATCCACCCGAGCGAAGATGTCCGTCTTTCCCCACACGTCCCTACCGCGTCGGGCTTCAATTTACCGGCCTTAAGGCTTGCGTTTGGACTACAAAGGTAAGGTAAAAAATCCGGCCTCCTGCCCCGTGGGGTTGGGCCTCCCGAAAAACGGAGAACGGCGGGCGGCAGGGACAGCTCAGCTCTCAGGCGGAGCGTGGGTCATACCGGCGAGGCGGAGGTAGATTCGCCACCGCTCCCGTCCTCCCAACAGCCCCGCCTGCCGATGCGCTTGACCCTGCTCCCGCACCTCCTCTCGCTCGCCCTATTCGTCGCTCCGGCTGCCGGGCAGCCTGCCCCGGCCGACCCGGTCGGCCCCGCCGGCTACCGCCCCGGCGTGGACGTCGAGCGCTACACGTTCCGGCTCGGCCTCACCGACGCCTCGGACCGGATCGAGGGCGAGGCCGACGTCGCCGTGCGCTTCACCGCCGCCGGCCTCCCGGCGCTCGTGCTCGACCTCGTCGGGCCGGCGGGCGACGGGACGGGGATGACGGTCGCCGACGTTACCGAGGACGGGCGGCCGGTCGCCTTCGAGCAGGCCGAGAACACGCTGCGGATTCCGCTCGCCGTGCCGCCCGCGCCGAACGAGCGGCGGACCTACACTGTCGCCTACGCCGGGGTCCCGGCCGACGGCCTCATCATCGCCGAGAACCGCCACGGCGACCGGACCTTCTTCGGCGACAACTGGCCCAACCGCGCCCGCCACTGGCTCCCGACGGTGGACCACCCCTCGGACAAGGCCTTCGTCGAGTGGGCCGTCACCGCGCCGGAGCGCTACCAGGTCGTGGCGAACGGGCGGCTCAAAGAAGAGACCGACCTGCCCAGCGGCCTCCGCCTGACGCGCTGGGCCTCGACGGCCCCACTCGCCACCAAGATCGCCGTGATCGGTGCGGCGCAGTTCGCCGTCGAGTACGTGGACGAGGTCGACGGCGTGCCGGTGGAGTCGTGGGTCTACCCGCAGGACCGCGCCGCCGGGTTCTTCGACTACGCGCGCGCCGAGCGCGTCTTGGAGGTGTTCGACCTGCTGCTCGGCCCCTACCCCTTCGCCAAGCTCGCCAACGTGCAGTCCACGACGCGCTACGGCGGGATGGAGAATGCGAGCGCCATCTTCTACGACGAGGACTCCGTCACCGGCACGCGGTCGAGCGAGAGCCTGATCGCGCACGAGGTGGCGCACCAGTGGTTCGGCAACGCCGTCACCGAGCGCGACTGGCCGCACCTCTGGCTCTCCGAGGGCTTCGCCACCTACCTCACCCACGTCTACTACGAGTTCACCTACGGCCGCGACGCGCTCGACGCCCGCCTCCGCGCCGACCGCGAGCGCGTGATCGCCTTCGCCGAAGCCGAACCTACACGACCGCTTGTGGATACGGCCTACGCCGCCCCGACCGACCTGCTGAACCCGAACTCGTACCAGAAGGGCGGCTGGGTGCTCCACATGCTCCGGCAGACTATCGGCGACGAGGCGTTCTTCGACGGGCTGCGCGCCTTCTACGATCGCAATCGAGGCGGCAATGTGACGACGGCCGACTTCCGCCGGGTGATGGAAGAGCTATCGGGCCAGGACCTCGGCGGCTTCTTCGCGCAGTGGACCGCCCGCCCCGGCGTCCCCCACCTCGACGCGACGTGGAGCTATGGTGACGGCGCGCTCACCCTCGACCTCCGGCAAACCGGCAGTCCGTGGGCGTTCCCGCTCGAGGTCGGCATCGTGACGGCCGAGGGCATGCGCGTCGAGACCGTGCCGGTGACGGCGCAGCGCGAGACCGTGACGCTCCCGCTCGACGCGCCGCCGCTCGACCTCGTCCTCGACCCGAACGTGAACCTCCTGGCCGCGCTCGCGCTCGCCGCGAAGTGACGCCACACGCAGAGGCCCGGCCGAGTGCGCCCCGGCCGGGCCTCTTTGTAAGGTTTGTAAGGAAACTGCCTGACGCCTACGCGATCAGCGGGGCGATCACGAGGGCCACCACCGCGATCAGCTTGACGAGGATGTTTAGGCTCGGCCCCGAGGTGTCCTTGAGCGGGTCGCCCACCGTGTCGCCGACGACGGCGGCCTTGTGGACCTCGGTGCCCTTGCCGTAGCGCACCCCGTCGAAGGTGACGCCGCCCTCGATGCGCTTCTGGCGTTGTCCCACATGCCGGCAGCAACCTCCGATGCAGCTCGCTCGTTTCGGCTGCTATCGAAACGATAGCCTTCCTTCTCACATGGCTCAACTCCTGATCCGTAACCTCAGCGCCGACACCGTCGAGCGCCTCTAGAGCCCGAGCACGCGCGCGCGACCGCTCGCTCCAGGCCGAGGCTCGCCGCATACTCGAACAGGCAGCCGCTGTCGACGCCGGAGACTTCTGGGTGCGGGCCGATACGCTCCGCCGCCGGCTCGCGGCCAAGGGAGGTCCTGTGACGGATAGCACAGCCGCTATCCGAGAGGACCGAGACCGATGAGTCCGTTCGTCGTCGATGCGAGTGTGGCGGCGAAGTGGCTGCTTGAGGAGAAGCATAGCGACGCGGCCGGCCGGCTCCGTGCCTACCCTTCGGAGCTTCACGCCCCCGACTTCGTACAGATCGAACTGGCGAACGTCGTTGCCAAACACGAGCGACGGGGGCTCCTTTCCGCTACAGAGGCGTCGGCCACAGCCGAGTTGCTCCGCGTCCTCCCCCTCCAGCCCTACGCATGGCAGGGCCTGCTCGGCTCGGCATTCGACCTGGCGCTGGAGACGAAGCGCGATCCGCTTGGCCCCGGTGTCGAAGGGCGGGTCGAGTTCGAGGAGGATCGGCTCGATGCGGTACCAGAGTTCGTCGGGGACATGCCAGATCGGAGGCAGGGGCTCGTTCTTTGGGCGGCGTTTCATCGGGGGCGGCTCCGGTGAGAGGTCCGTTCAACCACCCCATATGAGATAGTTTCTAAGCGTTAGCCCTCCAGCAGGCGCTCCACCAGCCCGAAGGCCGCGATGCCGAAGGCGACGGCGACGTTGAGCGAGTGCTTCGCGCCGTACTGCGGGATTTCGAGGGCGAGGTCGCAGCGGTCCAGGAGCGCCTGGCGCACGCCCGCGACCTCGTTGCCGAGCACGAGCGCGAGCGGGAACTGCTCCGGCGCGACGGCCCCGATCTCGGTCGAGTCCTCGGTCTGTTCGAGCGCGGCGAGGGTAAAGCCGTCGGCGCGGAGCCGCTCGAGCAGCTCCAGGGCGTCGGGGCAGTGCGACCACGGGACCGTGTGCTCGGCCCCGAGCGCGGTCTTGGCGACGCGGGGGTGCGCGGGCGTCGGCGTGTAGCCGCTCACGTAGACGTGCGCCACGCGCGCGGCGTCGGCGG
Source organism: Rhodothermales bacterium (assembly GCA_038232975.1). Lineage (GTDB taxonomy): Bacteria > Bacteroidota > Rhodothermia > Rhodothermales > JANQRZ01 > JANQRZ01. Next base: position 5,208 of record JBBSMV010000004.1, on the reverse strand, counting down.
TGCGGAAGACCGAGCCGACGTTGTAGGCCGAGCGGATGTTGTCGAGCACGACCGTGACGGGGTGGCGCGGCAGCGCGGCCAGGGCCTCGGGCGAGGGGCGGGCCAGCTCGTCGGGGCGAAGTTTTCTCACGAAAGGGCGCGGCGGGAGCGGAGAGAGGCGGCGCAATGATACCTTACCGGCGCACTGCGCGTCCTTTCTTCTCCGACCACCGACTACCACTCTCCGCCATGCGCCGTTTCTACCGCCCCGCCCCGACGCTCCTCCTCGCCTCCGCTCTGCTGCTCGGCCTCGCCGCCTGCACCGCGCTGCAAGAGATCGCCAACCTGCGCAACGTGGACTTCGCCATCGAGAACGTCACCGGCACGACGCTGGCCGGGGTCAACGTGCAGGACGTGCGCTCCTTCGAGGACCTCGGCGGGGTGCAAGCGGCGCAGCTCGCCGTGGCGCTGGCGCGCGGCGAGATGCCGCTCGCGTTCACGCTCAACGTCGGCGCGCGGAATCCGGCCGAGAACGCGGTCAACGCCCGCCTCGTCCGGCTCGACTGGACCCTGCTGCTTGACGACACCGAGACCATCAGCGGCATCTTCAACGACGAGCGCGTGATCGCCCCCGGCACCGAGGTCCTGCTGCCGATCTCGATGGAGCTCGACCTGATCCGCTTCTTCGGCAGCAACCTCGAGGACATCGTCGAGCTGGCCGCCGCCGTGGCCGGGGAAGGCTCGAAGGAGATCGCCCTCCGCGCCCGCCCGACCGTCACGACGCCCATCGGCCCGATCACGTACCCGTCGGAGATCACGATCCTGAGCGAGCGGGTCGGGCAGTGAGGGCAGAGGGTTGTCAGGGCGTGGGAGGAATGGAGGGAATTGGTGGAGGGCGTCAGTCGCAAAGCGTGAGGCATGATCTCCAGCGCCGCGCCCCGCACCCGTAGGGGGGACCCCGCGTGGTCGCCCGAGGGCTGGCGCCACCGCCACCCGTCCACCAGAAGTGAACATGCCGTTAACGCTTGGAGTGGGGCAAGGAAGAGGCGTACTTTGCCAGTTCTGTCCTCGCCGCATCCACCCCGCTCCCCCGCGTGATCGTAGCCATCGACGGCCCCGCCGGCTCCGGCAAGAGCACCACCGCGCGTCGCGTCGCCGACGTGCTGGGCTGGCTCTATCTCGACACCGGGGCCATGTACCGCACCGTCGCCCTCGCGTTCCGCGAGCGGGGCGTCGCCTTCACCGACGAGGCCGCCGCCGGCCTCCTCGCCTCGCTCGACCTCGACCTTCAGGTGGGGGCGGACGGCCTCGTGGCGCTGCTCGACGGCGAGGACGTCACCGAGCGCATCCGCACCCCCGAGGTGACCGAGGCGGCCAGCCGCGTCAGTGCGCTGCCCGCCGTCCGCCGCCGCCTCGTCGCCGAGCAGCGCCGCATGGCGCGCGAGCAGGCTGCCGACGGGCGCGGCGTGGTCATCGTGGGCCGCGACCTCGGCACTGGCGTCTTCCCCGACGCCGAGGTCAAGATCTACCAAGTCGCCAACCCGGCCGCGCGCGCCGAGCGTCGCCACCGCGAGATGGCGAGTCGGGGCGAGACCGTCACGCTCGACGCCGTCGCCGAGGACATCGCCGAGCGCGACGCCCGCGACGCCGGGCGCGCCGTCTCCCCGCTCCGGCAGGCCGCCGACGCCGTCGAGCTCGACACCACCGGCCTCGGCATCGATGAGCAGGTCGCGCGCGTCGTGGCCCTCGTCCGCGAGCGGCGCGACGCGCCCACGGCCGCTCACCCGCTTCCCGACCTCTCTTCCTGAGCGAATCTTCCTGAACGAAGCCCGAAGGCCGCTGCGCGCGAGACGCGGGCCTCCGGGAACCCCTCAACCAAAACCCACACCACCCGGCCGCCTCTCGACCGCACGCTGCGGAGCGACCGTACCTACCCACTACATCACATGGCCGAAGAGCTGGACACCAAGAACCCGAACCCCGAGCAGGACGCCCCGACCACCCTCGCCGAGGCAACCCCCGCCGATGAGGCGGCCGCAGCGACGGCACCGCCTGAGGCGACCGAAGACGAGTCGCTCCTCGACAAAGCCAAGCACGTCGTCGAAGACGTCGTGGACAAAGCCGAGGACGTCCTCGAGCACGCCGTCGAGGACGCCGCCGAGGGCGCGAAGAGCCTGCTCGACCAGGCCGTCGACGCCGCCAAGAAGGCGGCCTCCGGCGCGGCCCACGCCGTCTCCGAGGCCGCCGAGACCGTCGCCGAGCGCATCACCGGCAGCACCGAGACCGTCGACCCCGACGCCCCCGTCGCCGTCGAGAGCGCCGCCGACCTCACCCCCGACGCCGGGCGCTTCGGCTACACCGGCGAGATTCAGGGCAAGGTCCTCACGCTGGCTGAGCTCGAAGAGTACGAGAACCGGGTTGACCCCGACGAGCCGGAGGACAAGGACGAGGCGCTCATGGAGCTCTACGAGCGCTCGATGACGTCCGTCACCGAAGGCGAGATCGTCCACGGCCGCGTCGCGTCCATCGGCGAGAAGGAGATCGTGATCGACATCGGGTTCAAGAGCGACGGCATCGTCGCGCGCAACGAGTTCGACGACGCCCTCGAGCTCGGCGAGGAGGTGGACGTCTTCCTCGAGCGCCTCGAGGACCGCCACGGCCAGCTCATCCTCTCCAAGACGAAGGCCGACGACGTCCGCCGCTGGCAGCGCATCGAGGAGGCGCACGAGACCGAGGGCATCATCGAGGGGACCATCATCCGCCGCATCAAGGGCGGGATGATCGTGGACCTCCTCGGGGCCGAGGCGTTCCTGCCCGGCTCGCAGATCGACGTCCGCCCGGTGCGCGACTTCGACGCCTACCTCGGCAAGACGATGGAGTACAAGGTCGTCAAGCTCAACCCGGCCAACGGCAACGTCGTCGTCAGCCACAAGGCGCTCATCGAGAAGGACCTCGAGGAGCAGCGCGACAAGATCCTCGACTCGATGGAGGTCGGGCAGGTGCTCCAGGGCCAGGTCAAGAACATCGTCGACTTCGGCGTCTTCATCGACCTCGGCGGCGTGGATGGCCTGCTCCACATCACCGACCTGTCGTGGGGCCGCGTCGGCCACCCCTCCGAGGTGGTCGAGCTCGACCAGGAGCTCAACGTGGTCGTGCTCAACTACGAGAAGGAGCGCCAGCGCATTTCGCTCGGGCTGAAGCAGCTCCAGCCGCACCCGTGGGAGAACATCGAGGAGCGCCTCATCGAGGGCCAGACGGTCCAGGGCCGCGTCGTCTCGATCACCGACTACGGCGCGTTCGTCGAGCTCGAGAAGGGCATCGAGGGCCTCGTCCACATCTCGGAGATGAGCTACACCGAGCACATCAAGCACCCCACCCAGAAGGTGCAGCTCGGCCAGATCGTCGACGTCAAGATCCTCAACGTCGACTCCGAGGACAAGAAGATCTCCCTCGGCATGAAGCAGCTCGAGGCCGACCCGTGGGAGGGCCTCCTCGACCGCATCTCGGTCGGCCAGACCATGACCGGGATCGTGCGCAACATCACGAGCTTCGGGGCCTTCGTCGAGGTCGAGCCGGGGATCGACGGGCTGGTCCACGTCTCGGACCTCTCGTGGACGCAGCGGATCAAGCACCCCAGCGAGGTCGTCAAGAAGGGGCAGGAGCTCGATATCCAGATTCTCGACATCGACGTGGCGCAGCGCCGCCTCTCGCTCGGCCACAAGCAGGTCCAGACCGACCCCTGGCAGCAGTACGCGACCGCCTACGCCGAGGACACCGACACGACGGCCGTCGTCACCGAGGTCACGTCCGACGGCCTCCGGGTCGAGCTGCCGCTCGAGGCCCCCGGCTTCATCCCGGCCAGCCACCTCGACCGCACCGGCGACCCGGCCGAGGCCTACCAGCCCGGCGAGACCCTGGAGCTGCGCGTGATCCGGCTCGACCGCAACAGCCGCGACATCATCCTCTCGGAGACCGCCCGGCGCATGGCCGCCGAGCGCGCCGAGAAGAACGCCGAGCGCGCCGAGAAGTCCTCCGAGCGCCGCGAGGAGCAGCGCGCCGTGCAGGACTTCCAGAGCCAGTCCCGCGGCCCAGCCACGATCGGCGAGCTGAGCGGCCTCGACGCCCTCAAGGCCAAGATGGAGGCCCAGGAAGACGCCGCCGACGCGCCCACTAGGGGGGAGCCGGTCGGCGCGGACCCGTCCGAGTCGCAGAGCGCCGCCGTCAAAGCCGAGGTCGAGAGCGCGCCGCCCCGCACCGCCGGCAAGGCCAACACCGCGATGGAGGACCAGGTCGGGATGGGCAACCGAGGCTCGATCGGGACCGACCCCGACGCGGAGGCCGACCCCTCGGACGGCACGCGGACGGGCCAGAACCCGCCGAAGAAGCGCTCGCAGCGCGTCGAGGAGGGGGGGGACTACCCGCCGGCCGAGAAGAATCAGGCCGCCCTCAAGACCGGCGACCCCGGATCGAGTCCGGGGCAGGCTCTCTCCGAGGAGGGCACCCTCGCCGCCCAGGTCGAGGACGCCACTGACGACGTGACCCCGGTGACGGCGACCACGGCCGAGCCGGAGTTCGAAGGCCCGAACGTCGAGACGCCCGCCGACGTCGAGACCCCGGAGCTGATGGACCAGCCCGCCGACCTTGCCGTCGCCGAGGCGACGGGGAACGAGGCGGAGGAAACGGGCACGTCCGTCGAGATGGGCGAGGCCGACGCCACGGTCGAAGGCGAGGGCGCTGAGGCCGTAGCCGACGAGGCGGAGGAGCCGGCTGAAGAGGAGAAGGAAGCCTGACCCCCTGCCCGGAGCGCCATCACTCGCTCCGGGTCTCGACCCTCCGGGACGAGTCCCTACGCTCGTTCAAGGCGCTCTGGGCTGTCCCCCTAAAGTTTAGGGGGACAGTTCGGCGTAGCGGGAGCGCAGCGACCGCTAGCCGAACAGGGGGTCTCCGGGCGGCGACTCGCAGCGGGTCGCCGCCCTTTTTTCGCCCGGCCCGAACCGGGCACGGCAGGCGAGGTACCACCGCCCCTCGCGGCCCCGCTTCCTTTCCCCCGCTCTTGCCGCCTTGACTATGGCCCTCACCTTCGCCGATCTCAACCTCAAGCAGCTCGCCGACCTCGAAGGCCCGGAGCGGGCCTTCCTCACGCTCTACCTCTCCGGCCCCGAGAGCGTCGGTGCCCTCAGCGCTACCTTCCGCTCGGTCCGCTCGCTCCTCAACGACAACGAGGCCGAG
>JBBSMV010000003.1:0-31569 GCA_038232975.1 Rhodothermales bacterium | reverse complement strand
TCGAAGTCATCGGCGACGACGCGACGCTCTACCCCGACGCCGAGCAGCTCCTCAAGGCCGCGAAGCAACTCGTGGACGACGGCTTCCACGTCCTCGCCTACACGGGCGACGACCCGATCACGTGCCGCAAGCTCGCCGACCTCGGCTGCGCCGCCGTGATGCCGCTGGCCGCGCCGATCGGCAGCGGCATGGGCCTCGTCAACCCGTACATGCTCCGCCTCATCCGCGAGCTGCTGCCCGACGTGCCGCTCGTCGTGGACGCCGGGATCGGCACGGCGAGCGACGCGGCGCTTGCGATGGAGCTCGGCTACGACGGGGTGCTGCTCAACACGGCGATCTCCGGGGCCGAGCGCCCGGCGCTGATGGCTGCCGCCGTGCGCCACGCCGTCGAGGCTGGACGGCTCGCCTTCCGCGCCGGGCGCATCCCGCGCCGGCTCTACGCGAGCGCCTCGTCGCCGGTGGACGGGCGGATCGGGACCATTGGGGATTCTTGATGTTGGGTGGCGGATCGCGGACATCCCTGCCGCGCCTGATCCTCGTCGCCAACGGGTTCACGGGTGAGGCCGTGCAGCGGCGGGCGGTCGAGGCGGTCCAGGTGGGGCGGCTCTGGCTGCACCTGCGCGACCACGCGGCCTCCGCCGAGGCGTTCGCCCAAGAAGCCGAAGCCCTCATCGAACGGGTGCGGGCCGTCCGGCCGGAGACGCTCGTTTCGGTCAACACCCGCGCCGAGGTTGCTCGGGCGCTCGGGGTCGGGCTGCACGTCGGCACGCGCGGGCCGACGCCCGCTGAGGCGCGGCGCGAGCATCCCGATATCCTGCTGAGCTACTCGGCCCACACAGACAGCGAGGCCGCCGCTGCCGCCGGGCATGGGGCCGACGCCGTGCTCTTCAGCCCCATCTTCCCGACGGGCAGCAAGCCCGGTCACGAGGGCGTCGGTCTCGGTGCGCTCGCCGCGTGCTGCGCCGCCGTGCCCGAGGTGCCGGTCTTCGCCCTCGGCGGCATCACGCCGGAGCGCGCTGCCGCTTGTCGCGCCGCCGGGGCCTACGGCGTCGCCGTCCTCTCCGGCATCCTCCGCTCGCCCGACCCCGCCGCCGCCACCGCCCGCTACCTCGACGCCCTATGACCCCCGACCCCCGACCCCCGACTCCTGACTCCCAGACAAAGCCGCTCGCCCTCACGATTGCCGGCAGCGACTCCGGCGGCGGGGCGGGCCTCCAGGCCGACATCAAAGCGATGGAGGCCAACGGCGTCTTCGCCGCGAGCGTCGTCACGGCCGTCACCGCGCAGAACACCCGCGCCGTCACCGCTGCCTTCGACCTCCCGCTCGATATCATCGAGGCGCAGCTCGACGCCGTCGCGGACGACTTCGCCTTCGGGGCCGTCAAGACGGGGATGCTCTCGTCGTCGGCGATCATTGGCCTCGTGGCGCGGAAGGTGCGCGAGCTGGGTCTCGGCCCGCTCGTCGTGGACCCGGTGATGGTCTCGAAGAGCGGCTTTGCCCTGCTTGCCCCCGACGCCGTCGGAGCCATCGTGCGCGACCTGCTGCCGCTGGCCGCCGTCGTCACGCCGAACGTCCACGAGGCTGAGCGGCTGGCGGGCACCGAGATTCACACGCTCGCCGATGCCGAGGCCGCCGCGCGTGCGATCTACGGCCTTGGCCCGCGCGCCGTCCTCGTCAAAGGCGGCCACCTCGACGGCGAGGCGGACGCGGTGGATGTGCTCTTCGACGGGCGCGAACTGCACCACTTCCGCGCCGAGCGGATCGAGACGCTGCACACGCACGGGACCGGCTGCACCTACGCCTCGGCGACGGCCGCGTGGCTGGCGCGCGGCGCGGCGCTGCCCGAGGCCGTGCGGCGCGCCAAAGCCTACGTCACCGAGGCCATCCGCCACGGTCTCCCGATTGGCAGCGGCCACGGGCCGACGAGCCACTTCTACTTTCTGGAGGACACCGAGTGAGGCCGCGCATCGGAGCAGGGTGAGACCTACGCGTTCTTCACTTGTCGGCCGGCGGTCGGGCTGCGTATCTTTGCGCCTCAGCACGCGCCGGTAGCTCAGCTGGATAGAGCGTCGCACTACGGATGCGAAGGCCGAGGGTTCGAATCCTTCCCGGCGCGCAGAGAGGGCGCTACGATGCGCTAGAGTTGGCAGTGACTAAGGAACCTGCCTGAAGCCGACAGCGTGGGCGGGACATGGAGAAGCGCTGCTCAAAGTGCGGGGAGTCCAAGCCTCTTGAGATGTTTCACCGGAACCGAGCTCGCTCGGACGGTCGCCAAAACGCGTGCAAGGAGTGCCGGCGCGGATATGTTCGTGCCCATTACCAGAAGAAACCAACGTACTACAAGGAGAAGGCGCGTATCCAGACGCAAAAGAAGCGGAAGTCCATTCGCTATGTGATCGTTGAGGCGAAGGAGAGTCCTTGTCATGATTGTGGAGTTTCATTCCCATACTACGTGATGGATTTCGATCACGTGCGTGGCGAGAAGCGGTTTACCATCGGCCGCGGGTTGAGTAGTTGGACGGTTGCTGACGTCAGGCGAGAGATAGATAAATGCGAGGTCGTCTGTGCTAACTGCCACCGGACGCGAGAGCATGAGCGCCGTCAGCGTGTAAAGATCAGCGTGTAAAGAAACGCTGAGGGGGAATCGGTGTCTGAGTGCAGACAGGCGGGGGTTCGAATCCTCCCCGGCGCGCCCCAAGCCTCGGATCAGCCCTCTGGTCCGGGGCTTTTTGCATGGCCCGGCCACGTATCTTTGCGCCCCCTCTCTCACCCCAACGCCCGGCCCCTCCATGACCCCCATCAAGTTCGGCACCGACGGCTGGCGCGCCGTCATCGCGGAAGACTACACCTTCGAGAACCTCGAGCGCGTCGCCCGCGCCACCGGCCAGTGGATCCTGAGCATCGCCGACGGCATCGGGGACGGCACCCCGTCGGCGGTCGTCGGCTACGACGCGCGCTTCCAGGGCGACGCCTTCGCCGAGTACACGGCCCGCGTGCTGGCGTCGCTCGGCGTCCGCGTCCAGCTCGCCGACTCGTTCGTGACCACGCCCGCCGTGAGCTGGGCGACGAAGAGCTACGGGCACACGGCCGGGGTCGTGATCACGGCCAGCCACAACCCGCCGCGCTACAGCGGCTTCAAGATCAAGTCCCACTTCGGGGCCCCCGCCGACTCGGCCATGATCGCCGAGGTCGAGGCCGAGCTCGGCCGGCTCGGCGACGGCTTCGCGCTGCAAGACCGCGACGCGCTCGGGGATAAGATCGAGATGATCAACCTCCGCGAGGCCTACCGGAACGTGCTCAAGGACCGGCTCGACATCGAGGGCATCCGAGCCTCCGGCCTCAAGGTCGGCTGCGACCCGATGTTCGGCGCGGGGCAGGGGACCGTCACCGACCTGCTCGGTCCCCGGAACGTCGTCGAGGTCCACGACGACTTCAACCCCGGCATGCACGGGCAGCCGCCCGAGCCGATGGAGAAAAACCTCGAGTACCTCGCGCACGTCATCCGCGAGGAGGGCTGCGACGTCGGCCTCGCCTTCGACGGCGACGCCGACCGGATCGGGATGATGGACGAGAAGGGGCGCTTCGTGGACTCGCACAAGATCCTCTCGCTCCTGGCCAAGTACCTCTCCCAGGAGAAAGGCATGACCGGCTCGATCGTCCGCACCTTCTCGACGACCGACATGCTCGACAAGATCGGCCGGAAGTACGGCCTCCCGGTCGAGACGATGAAGATCGGGTTCAAGTACGTCGCCCCGAGGATCATCGAGGGCGACGTGCTCGTCGGCGGCGAGGAGTCCGGCGGGATCGCGGTCAAGGGCCACATCCCCGAGCGCGACGGCATCTACATCGGGCTGACGATCGTCGAGATGATGATGGCGCGCAAGCGGACGCTCTCCGAGCTGGTCGAGGAAATCCAGGAGGAGTTCGGCCCCTACTACTTCGCGCGGCGCGACCTCCACACCTCGCCCGAGCGGAAGGAGGAGTTCCTCGACATGATGGAGCACCGTCGCCCGGAGACGCTCGCCGGCGAGGCGGTGCGGCGCGTCGAGGACCTCGACGGGGTCAAGTTCCGCTTCGACGACGGGTGGCTGATGTTCCGCGCCTCGGGCACTGAGCCGGTGCTCCGCATCTACGCCGAGGCCTCGACGCAGAAGCGCGCTGACAGCTTGGTGGCAGCAGGGGTCGAGATGGTCGAGCAGGGCTAAACGAAGGCACCCCGCCGGAGGGCCGGCGGGGCGCAGGTACGGAGACGCTGGCGCGTCTACGCCTCTTCCGCTACGAGCTCGTTGCGGCTGCCGACCTCGATCCGGCGCGGCTTCCGCTCCTCGGCCTTGCCGACGCGGACGGTGAGCACGCCGTCGTCGAAGTGGGCCTCGATCTTGTCGGCGTCGGCGTTCGGCCCGAAGGTGAACGAGCGGAAGAACCGGCCGTAGGACCGCTCGACGCGGTGGAGCTGGCCGCCCTCCTGCTCATCCTGCATCGTGCGCTCGCCGGAGATCTTGAGCGTACCATCCTCCATCGTGATGTCGAGGTCGTCCCGGCGGATGCCGGGGACGTCCATCTGGATGAGGTAGGCGTCCTCGGTCTCGGAGAGGTCGGCGCGCGGTGCCCAGACGGCGGCCTGCTGGTCGTCGCCGTCCGAGGTGCGGTAGAAGTCGTCGAAGAGACGGGTCATTTCGCGGCGGAGCGAGTCGAGCTCGGTGCCCCGCGTGTAACGCATGATAGCCATGGGTAGACGTAGGGTTGGATGGTTGGTGTCGAAGGCCCGCCGCGCCAGATGGGCTGGTCAGGTTGACCACCGGGGCGGGCTGGCTCTCTCCCTATCACGCGGCGTGCCGACCGCCTAAAGTTGCCAATGTGACAGAAACCACGGGGTCCTTGCCGGCCCGTCCGCCCGCGCCGCCGCGCGCCGTATGACAAAAGCTCAACTCACCGTCCGCTCCGGCGGGCAGACCGGCGTGGACCGCGCGGCCCTCGACGCCGCCCTCGCGCTCGGCATCCCCGTCGGCGGGTGGTGCCCCCGAGGCCGGCGCGCCGAGGACGGGCCGATTGCGCCGCGCTACCCGCTCCGCGAGACACCCACCGAGATGTATACCGAGCGCACCGCCTGGAACGTCCGCGATGCCGATGCCACGCTCATCCTCACCCGAGGTGCGCCCACGGGCGGCACTGCGGCGACGGTCGAGGCCGCCCGAGCGCTCGGCAGGCCGCTCCACATCGTGGACCTCGCCGAAAACTCAGCCGTGGAGCCGGTGGCTGACTGGCTCCGGGCGCACGGCGTCCGGACGCTCAACGTCGCCGGGCCGCGCGAGAGCACAGTTCCAGGTGTCTACGCCGAGGCGCGGACGTTCGTCGAGCGCCTGCTCCGCGCCGTGGCGGGTGGCTAGCGGTCTTTGATCTTCTGTGCGGGAAGGACGAACTTGATCGGCAGGGTGAGCTGCATGCTCACCGGCTTACCGTCGGCCCGCCCCGGCGTGAAGCGGGCCTGCTGCACCACGCGGAGGGCCTCGGCGTCGAGCGCCTCGCTCACGCCCAGCAGCACCTCGGCATCGTCGGTGCGCCCCTCCTCATCCACGACGAACTGCACGAAGACCGTGCCTTCGTCCCCGGCAGCCTTCGCCGCCTCGGGATAACGCATCTCTTGAGCGAGGGCATTGAACCCGCCGATCAGGGTGGGGTAGCCGTCGGATACCGTGTCTTCTTGCGCTCGCGCAGGAGCCGCGACGAAGACGAGGAGCAGAAGAAGCGAGAGGAGGCGAAGCATGGTCGGAGGGCGTTGGGTTCAGAAGAGCGGGACCCTGGAGAGACACCGGACGCCCGTTAAGGTTGCTCCCCGTCGCCGCGCCGGGCGCGCTCGCGGTAGCTGTTGCCGTAGAGGTCCTCGCCGGACTTGAGCCGCCGCGCGGCGCGGAGGTAGACGTAGACGACCGCCGCCGAGCCGCCCACGACCGTCGCGATCAGCGGGAGCCAGAACGGGACATCGAACGCGCCGCCCGTGAACCACCCCGGCCGCCTGGCGCGCACGTCCGGGTTGAGCACCGCCTTGTCGACGAGCCACACCGTCAGCCCGAGGCCGAAGAGCACGACGAGCGCCGCTGCCACGCGGAGCAGCCGGAGCAGCCGCGCCGGGTCAGGTCCGTCGGGGGTGTCGTCACTCACAGGCGTCCACGTCGGGCTGGGCGAGGCGGGCGGTCGAGAAGCGGTCGAGGTCGAGGTCGTCCTTGCGGTGCCAGCACCAGAACTGCTGGCAGGGGAAGCGGTTTTCGTAGAGCGCGCGGCCGACGATCGCGGAGTCGAGGCCGAGCGGCTCCAGCTCGTGCAGGCGGAGCAGGTCGCGGTAGCCGGCGACGCCGCCGGCCGCCGTGAGGCGGGCCTTCCCGAGCGCCGCGCCGAGCGCCCGGAGGGCCGCGGTGTCCAGGCGGCCGGCGGGGGCCGCGCGGTAGAGGAAGCGGCGGACGCCGCGCCGCTCCAGCTCGAGCGCGCGGTCTATCACCGGCTCCAGTTCGGGGGCGTTGCCGCGCGCCGCGTCGAGCGCGGCAACGACGCGGCTGCACGTGTGCTTCGCCACGGCCGCCTCTACGAAGGCAGGGTCGGCCTCGGGAGCGAGCACGACGCGGTACACCCCGGTGCCGAGCAAAGCGTCCACGTCGTCCATCGTCCGCACGCCGCCGCCCACCTGCACGGGGATGTCGAGCGCGCCGGCGATCTCCCGGATCGTGGCGCGGTTGCTCGTCCGGCCGTCGCCCTCGCCTGCGGCGTCGCGGTCTTCGAGGTGGAGGACGCGGGCGTTCTGCACGCGCCACAGCTTCGCCATCTTGACCGGGTCGCCGAAGTAGGCGGTCTCCGCTGCGGCGCGGTCCTCACGGAGGCAGCGCCCGCCGCGGAGGTCAATGGCCGGGATGACGAGGAGCATGGGGACGGGTTCGAGAGGCTCGCGCAACGCCCTTGAACGTCGGGCGCGCCGCTTCGGTCCCGCCGGGAAGAGAAGCCGGCGGCCTCCGCTGCTCAGCCTTCGCCGCTCAGCCCCTGCCGCTCAGCCTTTGCCGCCGAACATCCCCATGAACTTGGTGGCGAAGGGGACCGAGCCTTTGAGCTTCACCTTGCCCGACATCATCGCCATCATCGGGTTCGTCTGCCCGTTCTCGACGCTGAGCCACACGTCGGCCGGGGCGTTGAGCGTCAGCGTGGGGTCCTCGGCGGTGCCTTCGGAGACGTCCACCTGCTGGTCGTGGACGTGGATCACGTACTCCCCGCCGCCGTCGCCGCTGAGGTTCATCTGCACGGTCTCGTCCACGCCCTCGGCCTTCTCGGGGTCGAACCGCTGCGGGTAGGAGGCGAGGACGTCGGCGATGGAGCTGTAGCGGGGCATGGGGACACGGGTTTCGGAGGAGAGGGGAGGCGGAAAGATAAGGCCGCCTGCTCCGAGGGCGCAGCGCTACTCGTCGAGGAGCAGCTCCAGCTTGACGCGCGCCGTCCCACTGCGGTGCAACCCGATTCGGCGGGCGGCGGCCCACGAGAGGTCGATGATGCGGCGCTCGTGGTACGGCCCACGGTCGTTGACACGGACGACGACCGTCTTGCCGGTCGCCGTGTTGGTCACGCGGACGCGGCTGCCGAGGGGGAGGGTCCGGTGCGCCGCCGTCAGCTTCGCCGGGTCGAACGGCTCGCCGCTGGCCGTGGGGCTGCCCACGAGGTCGTCGCTGTAGTAGCTCGCCTCGCCGCTGCCGACGTCGGACTCGTTGTAGTAGAGGGCCTCGCCGCTGCCGGCGCGCGCGGGGTCAGGCTCCTCGATCACAGTGATGCCGGCCCGGCCCTTGCCGAGGAGCACCTCGCCGTCGGGCGACAGCGCGAGGTACGCCAGGAGCGCGGCGGTGGCCAGGACCGTCACGACGAAGAGGGTGCGCCAGAGCGTGACCCTGGACCGGAGGGCTCGGAAGGCGTCGCCGAGCCGGACGCGTTTGCGGCGGCTCGGGCGGAGCGGGGCATCGTCGGACATGGCGATAGCTCTAGGTGGACCCTTCAAAGTACGGCAACTTGGTGCGCTGGCGCTGGTAAGCTGACGACGGGTAATCAACGTGCAACGTAAGGTCGTTCCTCACCCGGCTCTCGGCGCAGCACCCCCGCCTTCTGCCGTCTGCTCGCGGCGAGGAACAGCACCGCCGCATCGAGCCGTAGAACGGTCCCTTCTCCTTCTCACCCAGCCCCTTTCTCATGGCTCACTTCATCTGCGCCGTCAGCACCGACCCCTCCAACACCCCGGCCGCCTACGCCCTCGCCGAGCAGTTCCGCGACGGGGGCTACGCCGTCCGCTCCCTCGGCCGCCTCGGCGAGGCCCCCGTCGAGACCCTGCAGGACCTCCTCGCCGACGAGGAGCAGTACGCCGGCCACGTCACGCTCGTGGTGATGGGCGGCCAGAAGACAGCCGACCGCTTCGGCGAGGCCGGCCTGAGCGCCGTCGCCGTGCAGCTCGGCGGCGAGGCCGGCAGCGACGAGCTGAGCACGACCGAGCAGACGCTCGTGGACACCTTCGAGGCGGTCTACCGGCACCGCAACGTCGAGATGCCGAACGAGAGCGCCGAGGCCTCCGCTGCCGTCGCCGCGCTCTACGCCGCGATGAGCGACGGGGCCGGGGCCGACGAAGCCTCGCCGCAGATGGCCGCCCTCGCCGAGCAGGAGACCACCGGCGTCCCGACGAGCCTGCCTCCCGCCGACGGCCCTAACCCGGCAGTCCCTGAGCTTTCCGGCTCCAGCGCTCCGCTCTCGACCGCCAAGATCGGGGGCGACGAGGAGGACCGCACGGCGACCATTGATGAGGCGATGCCGCCCCTGACCACGCGGCGCGGCCTCGTTGACGACCGCAACGCCGGCCCGGCCGACCTCGGCGCGGACCGGGACCTCGCCCTCGCGCTCGCGCTCGCGTGCTGGTACGGCGAGTACGCCCTCGACGGCCTCCCGATGACCGATCAGGCCGACGAGACCGAGCGCGCCTCGCGCGTCCGTGACAAGCGCCGCCGCCAGGCGCAGGACCGGGCAAACCGCTAGGCGGCTCGCTGAGCGAGTCGGGAGCGGCGGCGGGCCATGCGCCAGAGCGGGGCAGTGTAGATTCCACCTCCCGCTCACCGACCCGCCGTGCCATGCGCCCGCTCGCTCTGCCGCTTGCTCTTCTCGTCCTCGCTACGCCCCTCGCCGCGCAGCCGGCGCTCGACCTCGCGCCCTACCGCGCCCCCGCCGACCGCATCATCGAGGCGGCGCTCGCCGACAGCGCGGCGGCCTACGACCGGCTCGCCGTGATGGTGGACACCTACGGCCACCGCCTCAGCGGCAGCCAGGCCCTCGAAGACGCCATTGACTGGATGCTCGCCGAGATGGCCGCCGACGGGCTGGACAACGTCCACGGCGAGGCGGTGATGGTCCCCCACTGGGTGCGCGGCGACGAGTCGGCTACGCTCGTCGAGCCGCGGCGGCTGGCGCTGGCGATGCTCGGGATCGGCAACAGCGTCGGGACGCCGCCGGAAGGGATCACCGCCGAGGTCCTCGTCGTCGGCTCGTTCGAGCAGCTCGAGGCGCGGCAGGCCGAGGCGCGCGGCAGGATCGTCCTGTTCAACGTCCCGTTCACGACCTACGGCGAGACCGTGGCCTACCGCGTCCGGGGCGCGAGCGAGGCGGCGCGCTACGGGGCCGTCGCCGGCCTCGTCCGCTCGGTAGGGCCGGTCTCGCTCCAGACGCCCCACACCGGCACGCTGGTCTACGACGAGGCCCTCCCCCGCATCCCCCACGCCGCGCTCACCATCGAAGGAGCCGCGCTCCTGCAACGCCTCGCCGACCGGGGCGAGCGGATCGTGCTGACGCTGAAGATGGATGCCGAGATGCTGCCCGACGCGCCCTCGCGCAACGTCGTCGCCGAGCTCGAAGGGCGCGAGCACCCGGAGGAGGTCGTCGTGATCGGCGGGCACATTGACTCGTGGGACGTGGGGCAGGGGGCGATGGACGACGGCGGCGGGGTCGTCGTGAGTTGGGAGGCGGTGCGGCTGCTCCAGGAGCTAGGGCTGCGGCCCCGGCGGACGGTCCGCGTCGTCGCCTGGACAAACGAGGAGAACGGGCTGCGCGGCGGCACCGCCTACCGCGACGCCCACGCCGACGAGCTGGACGACCACGTGCTCGCCGTCGAGACCGACGGGGGTGTGTTCGAGCCGGTCGGCTTCGGCGTCACCGCGAGCGACGAGGCGTTTGCGCTCCTGGAGCCTATCGCGGAGCTGATGGCCCCGGTGCTGGCCTCGGGCGAGGGCAGCGGCATCACGCGCGGCGGCGGCGGGGCGGACATCGGCCCGCTCATGGCCGAGGGCGTCCCCGGTGCCGGCTTCGCCGTCAATAGCGAGAAGTACTTCTGGTACCACCACACGGAGGCGGACACGCTCGACAAGCTCGACCCGGCGGAGATGCAGCGGTGCGTAGCGGCGATGGCGGTCTTCGCCTACGTCGTCGCCGAGATGCCCGAGCGCCTGCCGCGCTAAAGCGAAGGCAGGGCAGGCTGCGGCTCTTGACATTTGGCGGTCAGGGTTTTAATTGTCAGGTAGATGTGCCTGACGATCTGGCTTTCTCCGCACCAGACCCTACCTCCTATGAAAGCTCGCTACCTCGCGCTCGGCCTCTTCCTCCTCGCCCCAACGCTCGCCTTCGCGCAGACGCCCGACGTCAACGTCTTCGTCGACGACGATACGTACCCTGCTGTTTTGGCCCTGTTCGGGCCGCGGCTGTGTCCTGATCCACTCGGGCCGCCGCCGAACGTCGACATTACCGTCTTCGACAACGGCTTCACCGGGCACGATCCGAGCTTCAGCTTCGGCGAAGGGTTCCCCTTCAACGGCACCGATGGCATCTTCGTGAGCACCGTGCTCGTCGGGGGGCTCGCCGAGGGCGACACCACGGTGAACGCGAACCCCTACATCGGGTTTTCCGAGTTCACACCGGAAGCCCCCATCGTTCCACTCTCCCCTCCGTTCGAGCCTCCGTTCGAGGACTTCGACTTCGGCGTTCAGGCTGTGTTCTCCTCGCCGCTCGGCGTGACCATCACCGAGCGGGCCTATGACCTCGATGGCGAAGGCTTGGTCGTCTTCGACCTCGCCGTCGAGAACACGATGGCGGCCTCTCTCGACGGCCTCTACCTCGGCGTCTTCGCCGACCTGGACGTGGGCACTACCTTGCTGGATGACGCGGGCGGCTTCAACGAGGCGCTGAAGCTGGCCTACGTCTACGACCCGGTCATGGACCTGCCCTACTTCGGGATCACCGCGCTCGACGTCGAGGCGCTCTCGGGCCACAGCCTCGATGCGACAACGGCCGACGACGCCCAGCTTTTTTCGGCTCTCACGACGGCCAGCGTGCCCGCGCCGGAGCCTGCCGAGCGCGCGGCGGTGGTGGGCGTCGGCCCCTACGACCTCGCGCCGGGGCAGGTACAACCGTTCCGCTTCGCCTTCGTGGCGGGCGAGGACGAGGCCGCGCTCTTCGAGAACGCCGCGCGGGCGCAGTCGGTCTTCCCAGTCGCCGCCGAGGCGGGGACGCCGGCAGGTGCCGTGGTGCTGGAATCAGCGTTTCCGAATCCGCTCGCGGCGCAGGCCACGATTGGCTTCGCGCTGCCGACGCCGCAGCGGGTGACGCTCAAGGTCTACGACGGGCTCGGCCGCGAGGTAGTGGTGCTCGTCGACGGCGTGCGGCCGGCCGGCGAGCAGAGCGTCATGTTCGACGCCTCCGACCTGCCGAGCGGGGTCTATCTCGTCCGGCTCGACACCGGCGAGGCGCGACTGACGCAGCGGCTCACCGTCGTCCAATAGCAATCCGTAAACCGAGACTAGGAGATCACCATGAAAGCCCTTCGCTACTTCACACTCGCCCTCCTCGCCGTCCCGACGCTCGCCCTTGCGCAGGACACGACAGGTGTCGTGACCGTCGAGGTCGACGGGGAGACCTATGAATCTCTCCCCTTTCTCTTTGGGCCCCCCTTCCTGGTAGGGGAGAACATCGGTCCGCTCCCACTCGTCCAGGTCGAGAGCGATGGGCCTACGCCCGATGCGACGCCCGAGATGGGCTGCGATCCGCTCACGAACGCCGACGAGGTCAGCGGCAATATCGCCTTTGTCGAGCGCGGCGGGTGCCGTTTCGTGACGAAAGTGCTGAACGCCTCGGCAGCAGGAGCCGAAGCCGTCATCATCTACAACAACCACCCTGACAACGGTGAATTCCCGCTTATTTGGATACCGGACGAATGCACAGTGGAAGACGGTTGCACAGCCCCGGCGACCTTCATCTTATATGCTTCATCTTATATGAAAGCGGTCAGACCATCCTCGCCGCGCTCGCGGACGGCCCTACAGACGCTACTCTCCTCCCGCAGCCGCTGCCGCCGAGTGCCGCGCTTAACACAGGGGTCGTCCACACCTCCATCTTTGGCAACGGCTTCATCGGCGCGGACCCGAGCTTCGGCTTTGGCGAAGGCTTCGTCTTCGACGGAGAGCAGGGTCTCTTCGTCGGTACCATTCTCGTTGGCATCGACGGTAACGTGACGACGAACCCTTACAACGGCATCTCCGAGTTCGACACGCTACGGGCGGTCGCCCCACTTACCAGCCCGTTCCCCGCGCCCTTTGAGGGTTTCGACCAGGGCGTCGAGGCCCGGTTCTCCGCACCGCTCGGTGTTACCATCACCGAGCGCGCCTACGCCCGCGATGGCGACGCCTTCATCGTCTTCGACCTCGCCGTCGAGAACACGACGGCGGCCGACCTCGGGGGCCTCTACGTCGGTCTCTTCGCCGACTGGGACGCCGGGGCCTCCTCGACCGACGATGCCGGCGGCTTCGACGAAACGCTGCGCCTGGCCTACGTCTTCGACCCGGCGATGGACGCGCCCTACTTCGGTGTGGCGGCCCTCGGCACCGCGCCGCTGTCCGGGTGGAGTGTAGGGATCGAGACGGCCGATGATGCCGAGCTGTTCACGGCGCTGACAACGGAAGGGACCGCCTCAGAGGACCCGGCCGAGCGCGCGACGGTGACCGGCCTCGGGCCGTTCGACCTCACACCGGGCGAGACGGAGACGGTGCGCTTTGCGATGGTCGCAGGCGAAGACGAGGCCGACCTCTTCGCCAACGCGCGGCAGGCGCAGGATGCGGTGGCAGTCGGCGTCGAGGTGGCGACACCGACGGGGCGGGTGATGCTCGAACCACCGTATCCGAACCCGCTCGCGGCGCAGGCTACGATAGGTTTCGCGCTGCCGGCGGCGCAGGCCGTGCGGCTGGCGGTCTACGACGTGCTCGGGCGCGAGGTGGCGCGTCTGGCTGACGGCGTCCGTCCGGCGGGCGAGCAGGCGGTGGTGCTCGAGGCGTCGGGCCTGCCGAGTGGGGTGTACGTCGTGCGGCTGGAGGCGGGCGGGGCGGAACTCACGCAGCGCCTCACCGTCGTCCGGTAACACACGCCTGCTTGCTCTGCTCTATGGCCCGCTCCCTGATTACCGTCGTGCTCTTCGCCGTCGCGCTCGCCGCGTGCGGGCGCGAGGCGGACCGGGCGCGGCCGGAGCCGGCAGCATCGGCCGTGGACGCGCCCCTCGCCGACACATCGGCCCTGGCCGAGACCGACACGGCGGAGGCGAGGCTCCCGGCGCTGGAGGCGGACCCGGCGAAGGCGCGGGCGCTCGATGTGGCGCTCGACACGCTCGAGGCCTTCGTGCAGGTGCTCGAACGGGTCAAGGGGCCGATCAACGCGTGGAACCAGGCAGCGGAGGCCGCCCGGCTGCTGCGCTACCTCGAACAGAACCAGGCCGCCTTCGCGCTCGACGAGCCCGAGGAGGACGCGGCACGGCGCTACCCTCGGCAGATCGCCCGGCTGCGGCGGCTCGAGGAGCGGCGCGAGGCCGAGCTGAAGCGGATCGGCGAGGACCCGGTTGCGACGCAGGTGCTCGTCGAGGAGATGGCGAAGGCTGAAGCCGCCAGCCGCTAATCCGACCGGCGGCTACCGGACGCGGCGGGGCGAGCGGCGGGTGCGGTCGCGGTGCCGGGGTTGCGGCGCGCGGTCGCGGCGGCGCGGGGCCGGGGGCACGGTCGGTAGCGGTGCCTCCGGCTCGGGCGGCGGCGGCGGGTCCTCGGGACCGTCCTCGCCCCGCCGACGGACGAGGTGCCATGCATAGACGCCTACCAGGAGAGGCATCACGCCGAAGAAGAGGAAGAGAGCGCCTAGCATGACGGGGTGCCAGGTTCAGGGCGGGATCGGAGAAGACGAACAAACATACTGCACCGCTTCACCGAATGTTCTCAGCCCCGGAGATTTTGAGTGTGGGAGTGTGGACGGAAGCTGGGAAAGGTACCCGCCGTCGCGCTCCACGCTGTAGGGGCGCGACGGTCCTCTGCCCGCTCAAAGCATATTCCTGGCTCGCAGGGCGGCCGTGACGGGCGCGACCACGAGCGGGTGGAGGCGGTAGCGCACGCCGTCCTCGACGGGCATCTCGGCGGCCTGGCCGTTGCGGCGCGGCGAGAGGGCGGCCTCGGGACCGTCGGCGCGCTGGAGGAGCCGCAGGTTGTGCAGCGACTCAAAGGTCAGCAGGCTCTCCTCGCGTGTGGTGCGGACCGCGCGCTCGTACTCGGCCAGCGTCAGCGTGCCGTGCTGGAGAAGCGCCCTGAGCGCGAACAGGCGCGGGAGGTCGAAGGTGCCGATGAAGCTGAAGTCGAGCGGGCGGACGGGGTGCAGCGTGAGCGTGTCGGCGGCAGCCTTGAAGTCGGCGGCGCGGAGCCAGTAGAGCAGCGAGAGCCGGAGACCCGCGCCGCCGGCCCGGTGGAGGCCGTCGAAGAACTCGCCGCGCAGGAGGGCCTGCCGCGCCTCGGGGGTCTCGGCCTTGTTCAGCCGGCGGGCCAGGAGCGCCGACGGCTCGGGCGGCTCGGCGAAAATCAGCGGGAGGCCGCTGCGCGCGTGCCGCTTGGTGAGCGCGGCCTCGACCTCGTCGCGGGTGAGCGGCGGCAGCGCGACGACGTCCACGAGGCCGCCGACCTGCGGGACCGTCCGCTCGACGAACTGCCAGCCCGGCAGCACCGCCGTGCAGACCCACAGCACGCGCGTGTCGGTCCGGGACAGGCAGATGAGCGTCCGCTCGATCAGGTCCAGGCCGCCCGGCGCGCGGAGCATCAGGTGCTCCAGCCCCTCGATGAAGCAGACGGGGCGCGCGTCGAAGTCGTCGGCGAGGAGCCGCGCCGCGAGCGCGTCGAGGCTCGGCACCGGCCCCTCCAGGGCCAGGGCTTCGCCGAGCCGGGCGGCGAGCACGGCCTCGGTCTCCACGCGCTCGGTGAGGGCGAGGCGCGCGGGGGCGTCGTCCCGAAAGGCCGTGGCCTGGAGGACGTTGAGCAACGAGGTGCGCCCGCCGCCCGGCTCGGAGGTGACGACGACGGGGCTGGTGTCGCGGCCCGCGCGGCGGCGCTCGACCTGCTCGCCGAGGCGGGCGAGCTCGAGCGCGCGGCCGACGAAGAGCGTCGGGTCGCTGAGCGGGGCGAACGAGAAGAGGCGGCGGTAGACGAGCGGCAGCCCGGCGTCGAGCGTCGCCGCCTCGGCCAGGGCGTCGAGCGTGCGCCGCCGGTCGAGCGCGCTCTGCTCGGCGAGGCCGGCGGCCTGCTGGCCCATCTCGACGAGCCGCTTCGCCTTGATCCGCCCGAACCGGAACCAGGTCCGCAGCGCGAAGGCCGTCCGCTTGCCGAGCGCTTCGGCCTGGAGGCGGAGGCGCTCTACCGTCCGGTTCGTGCGCGCCTTGAGGTCGAGCAGGCCGGCGGCGACGAGGTTCTCGGCGTTGGCGCGCTCGTGGAGCGCGGTCCAGCTCCCTTCGAACGTCTCGACGGCCCGGCGCACGAAGGCCCGCCACGGCCCGGCCAGCGGCGTGCCGATCCCAGCGAGCCGCTCCTCGGCGCGGGCCAGCCCGTCCACGGTCAGCTCGCGCGCGTTCGCCAGCACGTCGGTCTCCTCGTCCTCGACAGGCTCGCCGGTCGCCTCGCCCTGGGCGGCCTCCAGCTCCTCGATGGCGGTTTCGAGGTTGAAGCGGACGATGTCACGGACGGTCTCAGCTTGAGCAAGGGCCGTGAGGACCGGCTGCCGAAGAGCGTCGGCGCTGCGGACGAGGCGGGCGGCGAACTCCTCACCCAGGAGCGACTGCACGATCGCGCGAAGCTCGACCTCGGCGGCCGAGCCGGGGCGGCCGGCCTGGTCCGGGCCGAGGCGGCTGTGGAGCGTGACGCGCTCGGGCAGGGGGCGGACGATCTCGGCCAGCCGCGTCCGCATCGCCGCGACGGCTTCCTCCACGGCGCGGTCCAGCGAGACCTGCTGGAGCGCCGGCCGCATCTCGCGGTCGATCACGGCGAGGGCGCGGCCGAGGAGGTCGCGCAGCGCCTCGGCCAGGGGCGCAGGTTCGGCGATCCGGTCGCAGGCCTCGGTCGCTTCGGCCCGTAGCTGCGCGAGCCGGTAGGCCACGCTGCGCACCATCGTTTGCACCGGCAGCACGACGCGCTCGGCGACCCCGTCCACGAGGCCGTCCACCTCCTCGACGAGGCGGCCGCGCAGCTCAAGTAGGAGGCCGTCTACGCCGAGCCGCCGGACGACGTTGCGGTGCCAGCCGCTCCAGCGTGCCACGTCGTTGGCCAATTCGGCGAGCGGCTCGGCCTCGCCCGGCGCGGCGTGGCGGTCGCTGTCGTAGCCGCTGCGCCGGACGCGCTCGGCGAGGGCGTCGCGGGCGGCGTCGAGGTCGGAGGCGTCCGGCGGGGGCAGCGAGACCGAGGCCGCGTGCAGCGCCGCGTCGAGGGCCTGCACAGCCTCGCGCACGCGCCGGACCTTCGCCCTCTCCTCAGCCGGATCGGGCACGGAGGAATCGGCCGCAGGATCGGCCGCAGCAGGATCGGGCACGGCGGCATCGGTTGAGGCCGTCGCCTCCGGCGTGTCCAGAGGCGGCGGCTCGGCCGAAAGCCATTCCTCGGGCGAGGCATGCCCCGCCCCGGAGCCTGCCCTGAGCGCAGCCGAAGGGGGCGTGGGGCGCGACGGGTACCTTTGCCAGCTTCTCTCTGTCCTCTGTCCTCCGTCCTCTGCCCGCTGCCCTCTGTCCTCCGTCTTCGCCGCCGGCCACGCGAGCGCGTCGGCCGTGTGGAAGCGCGGTCGGTCGAGGCCGGACTCCAGCCGGAGCAGGTCGCCCGCCCAGACCGTGAAGGCCCCTTCGAGGCGGGCCACGGCCTGGCCTACGTCGGTCTGTACCGTGGTATGGTCGGCGACGAGCAGGCGGGGGATGCGGACGCGCGTTTGCTCCTCCAGCAAGGCGCGGAGCGGGACGGCCTGCACCGGCGGCTCCGGCGCGCGCGGCTCCTTCCCAACGACCCGCCGTGCGCCGTTCGAGAGGGTGCGGCCGAGGGCGCGCGCGCTGCGCCGGGTGCGCTCGGCCAGCTTGCGGGCCAGGAGCGTCGTGCTGTCGCCGGCCTGCGCCTCGATGAGGTCCTCCGGCTCCGGCCGGACGATCACCTCGGGTGCCTGCGCGCCCTTGGCCGCCAGCGCCTCGGCGGCCTCCTCGTAGCGCCTGCCGAGCGCCGCGCCGAGGTCGAGGTCACGCAGCCCCTCGCGGAACGCGGCGTGGACGGTCTCCATCTCGGTCCGGTACGCCGTGAGGGCGTCCCACAGCGCGACGGGCGGGCGCGGCGGCTCGTCCAGCCCCCGGTCGAAGCCATGCACTTCCATCGCGCGGCGGTGCGCCTCGGCGGCCGTCCCGACGAGGCGGCGCAGCCCCTCGGTCTCGGTGCCGGCGGCCTCGCGGAGCGCCGCGACGGCCGCCAGCACGCTCCGGTCGAACCCGTCGAGGAGGTCGTGCAGGTCAGCGTCGGGCCGGAGGTCGAGCGCGTCGGTCATGCGTCGCCGGTCGGGGTGGCGGGGGCCGGCGCGGCGGCACCGTCGTGCCCGTTCGAGGCGGGCGCTTCCCCCGGCTCGGGCCGGGTCCCATCGGCCGGGCCGTCGGTGAGGGTGCCGAGGTAGCCGTGCAGCGGCGACATGGGCGTCAGCAGGCCGTGCCGGACGAACTCGGCCTTGGCCGCCTCGGTCACGTCGCTCATCAGCAGGAACTCGTAGCGGATGTCGAGCACGTAGGCTTTGACCTTGAGGTGGAGCAGGAACATCTCCTTGAACTCGTCCTTGGCGATCACCACGACCGGCTTGGCGAGGTAGACGTACTTCGAGTTGGCCGCCGCCTGGTAGGCGATCCGCTTGGCGAGCGCCACGTCCACCCACCCCGGCAGCCAGAGGTCGGTCACGACCTGGAGACTCAGCTCGCCCGCGTTGGCGTTGGCCACCTGGTCGGCGACGACCTGCGAGTTCGGCACCGAGACCAGGTTGTCGTCCGGCGTCACGATCCGCGTCGAGCGCAGGCCGATCGAGACCACCTCGCCGTAGGTCTCGCCGATGGCGATCTTGTCGCCGACCTGGAAGGGCTGGTCGAGGATGATCACGATACCGCCGAAGATGTTCTTGAGCACCTCCTGCGCCGCGAACCCGACCGCCACGCCGATGGCTGCCGCCGCCGCCAGCAGGCTGTTGCCCGGAATCTGGAAGACGGCGAAGATGATGAGGTAGACCGAGAGCGCCCAGACGAAGAGGCGGACGATCGGGATGAGCTTCTTGTAGAAGAGCCGCCGCTCGGCCCCGCGCGCGGCGAGGGCCTCGAGCAGCCACACCACCCCGCGCACGAGGTAGAGCGCCAGGACCACGAGCAGCACCGAGAAGAGCAGCTTCGGGACGAAGTTCTGGATCGCCTTCGACGCCTCCTGCCCGACGCGCTCGACGGTCTCCTGGGCCGCGTTCCGGCGCGCCGTCGTGTCGCGGAGCGCGGGCCGCCGCGCGAGGGCGCGGGCGAGGCTGTCGTTGCGCACGGCAAGAACGGCGAGGGCGGCGCGCAGCTCGGCGAGGTCCTCGCGCGCGCTGTCCGCCTGAGCCACCGCGACCGTGTCGGCGGGCTGCGCGCGCGCTGCGCGCGGCAGAACCCCGAGGGCGAGACCGCCGAGCAGGAGCCAGAGCAGGAAAAACGAGCGGTGAGGCATCGGGAGAGAAAACGGGCGGGAGCCGTGCAATGATACGCCGACCGGCGCGGGCGGGCACGCCGGCCCGGCTCGTCCGTACAACGCCGCTCTCTCCTCATCATGCCCGTTTTCCCATCGCATCCTCCGCCATGCGCCTCCGCCACCTCGGCTACGCCTGCATCAACCTCACGCTCGGTACCAAGAGCCGCACCCTTCGCCTTGCCAACCTCCGCACCGAGAAGCTCATCCCCGTCGTCACCCAGAACCTCCAGGCGATCCTCGACATGGTGCGGTGGAACGCCGAGCACGGCATCTACTTCCTCCGCATCTCGTCCGACGTCGTCCCCTTCGCCACGAAGGAGGCGTTCCCGTTCGATTGGGCCGAGGCCTACGACTGGCTCTTCCGAGAGATTCGCCGCGAGGTGAAGGCCCACGGGATGCGCGTCACGGCGCACCCTGGGCAGTATACCGTGCTCAACTCGCCCAAGCCGGGGGTCGTCGAAGAGTCGGTCCGCGAGCTGGACCACCAGGCGAAGCTGCTGAAGCTCGTGGACCCCGTGCAGGGCACACTCACGCTCCACGGCGGCGGGGCCTACGGCGACAAGCCCGCCGCCGTGGAGCGCTTCGCCCGCAACGTCGAGCGGCTCTCCGACGACGCGCAGAACATGCTGATCCTCGAGAACGATGACACCACGTACTCGCTCGACGATGTCCTCCCGCTCTGTGAGCGCCTCGGCCTCCCGCTCGTCTTCGACTACTTCCACCACCAGTGCCTCCACACCGGCGACAGCTACCGCACCGGGCTGGAGGCGAAGCTGGAGCGCGTGGTCCAGACGTGGGGCCGCCGCGTCCCCAAGCTCCACCTCTCGTCCGCCCGCCCCGACGGCCCCCCGACGGCCCACGCGGACTTCGTCCGCCCCGGGGACCTCGACGAGCTGGTCGAGGTGATGGACGGCGTCGGCGGGGACCGCCCCTACGACGTGATGCTGGAGGCGAAAGAGAAGGAGCGCACGGTGCTCGCGCTCCAGGCGTACCTGCGCGACAGGGCCGTGCCCGCCCACCTCGGCTCGGCCGAAGTCGTGGCCGAGGTGGGCGGCTGAGCCGGCACCCAAGCCGCTTAGCGCACGAGCATCACCTTCTTGGCCTGCCGCTGCGCTACCTCAGGGTAAAGCAGCTAGGCCCTCTACGGTCAGCTCTTCACCCTATGCCCTAGCCTGCCGGGGCGGTCATCCGGCGCGCAGCAGCGGCCCAGCCTCCGCCGCGCCGCGCCGGCCGGAGGTTTCCACCGCGCCGGGCAGCGGGTCGCTCGGCCGGCCCACGTCCTCGCCGCCGGCTCTAGAACACGAAGAAGGCCAACAGAAGGACGATCACGACGACGGTCGCGATGATGAAGACGGTCGTAGACTTGCGGTTGCCTTCCTGGCGGGATTCGGGCATGGGAGGGAGCAATAAAGAGGGTGGGGTGAAAGTAGAGGAGACGGGCGCGCCGGGAGAACGGGGGCGGAACGGTTCGTGCGAAAGCGCTCTTCCACAGGGTGCCCCTCCGCCTCGCCTTTCTACAGCGCTCCCTAGAAACCGGCCGCTCCGTCTCTGCGTTCCGCTGTGCCTTTCCCGCCATGCTCCGCTCCGTCCTCGCCGCCACGGTCCTGCTGCTCGCCGCCTGCCCGGCCGAGGCGCAGAGCCTGCCCCAGCCTCGGTCCGGGGAGCGCGCCTCCGTCAGCGGCACCGTCCGCGACGCGGCGACGGGCGAGACCCTGATCCAGGCGACGGTCGTCGCCGCCGGCACGGAGATCGGCACGGCGACCAACAGCCAGGGGTTCTTCGCGCTCACCGGGCTGCCGCCGGGCGAGGTCGCCCTCGTGGTCTCCTACGTCGGCTACGCCCCGTCGCAGCGCGCCCTCACGCTGGAGCCGGGCGAGCGCCGCCGGCTCGACGTGTCGCTGGAGCCGACGACGCTCGAAGGCGGCGAGGTCGTCGTCGAGAGCCAGGCCCCGCTCGAAGAAGAAAAGGCCGTCGGCGTGCAGCGCATCCCGATGCAGCTCGTCCAGCAGATCCCGTCGGCCGTCGAGAACGACCTCTTCCGGGCGCTCCAGCTCCTGCCCGGCGTCAAGGCCTCCAGCGACTTCTCTTCCAAGCTCTACGTCCGCGGCGGCTCGCCCGACCAGACCCTCATCCTGCTCGACCAGACGACGGTCTACAACCCGACCCACTTCTTCGGCTTCTTCTCGACCTTCAACACCGACGCCATCAAGGACGTCCGGGTCTACAAGGGCGGCTACCCGGCCGAGTACGGCGGCCGACTCGGCAGCGTGATCGACGTCTACAACCGCGACGGCAACCGCAACCGGCTCGACGGCAAGGCGAGCGTCGGGCTGCTGGCCTCGCGCGTCAACGCTGAGGGGCCGCTCCGCCTCGGCGGCACGCGCGGCTCGTGGTTCCTCGCCGTCCGCCGCTCGACGCTCGAGCCGCTGCTGGCCGCTCTCCGCGAGCGCGAGGACTTCATCCCCGACGGGTTCTTCTTCTACGACCTCAACGGCAAGCTCAACCTCGACGCCTCGCCCAACGACCGCTTCTCGCTCGCCGCCTACGCCGGGGTGGACGACGTCAAGTTCCCCTTCGCCGAGGACGCCCGCTTCGACCTCCGCTACGGCAACCAGACCGGCAGCTTCCGCTACACCCGCATCCTCTCGGACCGCATCTTCACCACGCTCCGGCTCACCGGCTCGCGCTACGTCAACTACCCCAAGGCCGAGGTCGCCGGCGTCACCTTCGAGCGCCGCAACACGATCAACGACGTCTCGGCCAAAGGCGACGTGGAGTGGCTGGCGAGCCGGGCCGCCGAGCTGCAGGGCGGCTTCTGGGGCGGCCGCCTCACCCTACGGCTCAACGACTTCTTCGACGAGCGCGAGACCCTCGCCTCGCGCATCGAGAGCGACTATGCCTCGGGCTACCTCCAGGCCAAGCTCCGCCCGACTTCGGCCCTGACCCTCACCGGCGGTCTCCGGGCGAACTACTTCTCCTCGGGCGACTACCTCCGCCTCGAGCCGCGCCTCCAGGCCGAGCGCACCTTCGGCGAGCGCGTCCTCGCCCAGGCCGCCTACGGCCGCTACTACCAGTTCCTGACGCTGATCTCGAACGAGGCCTTCTCCGGCTTCGACGTGTGGGCGACCACCGCCGACGGCATCCCACCTTCCTACGGCGACCAGTTCATCCTCGGCCTCAAAACGCGCCCGCTCCCGAACCTCGGCGTCGACGTCGAAGGCTATTACCGCACGCTCCGCGACCTGTTCGAGTTCGACCCGGCGCTACCGGACATTGCAGGGCTGGACTACGAAGACATCTTCCGCTTCGGCGACGGCTATGCGACCGGCCTCGAAGTCCTCATCGAGCGCCCCCAGGGCCGGGTCAACGGCTTCGTCGCCTACACGCTCGCCCTGACCCAGCGGCGGTTCGTCGGGGCCGGCGGCGAGCCGGTCAACCCGGACCCGGTGACGGGCGAGGCGCAGTTCTTCTCCCCGAAGTACGACCGGCGGCACGACCTCGCCGTGGTGACGAACCTGGAGCTGGGGCGCGGCTGGACGCTCACCGGGGCCTTCGTCTACGCCACCGGCCAGGCCTACACCCGCCCCACCGGCCGCTTCCACATCCAGGTTCCCATCAGCAGCGTAGATGGCGACGCCGCCGTCACGTCGGGCCTCAACCGCGCCCGCCTCCCGGCCTATCACCGCGCCGACATCGGCTTCACGAAGGAGGGCCACTTTTTCGGGCTGGGCCGCTATGAGCTGCGGCTGCAAACCATCAATGCTTACTCCCGCCGCAACGTCTGGTTTTACCAGGTCGATTTCGAGGACACCCCCGTTTCGACGCCGGTGCGGATGCTGCCGGCGCTCCCCAACGTCTCGCTGACGGTAGACTTTTAGCGGCAGCCTTCCAGAGGCCGACAGATACCGGAATATCCATGCCCAGAGCCTTGCCGACCAGAGCCTTGCCCTTTGCGCTGGTCCTCTTCCTCGCCGCCCCCGGCCTCATTGTCCTCGGGGGGTGCGACCTGGCGGAGGACGACTTCCGGCCGGAGCTCGTGGTCGAGGGGACCCTCACCGCCGAGGGGCCGATGGCGACGATCCGGCTCTCCCGGACAGCACCCGTCGAGGCGGCCTACTCGTTCGAGCGCTATGCCCTCAGCGGAGCGACGGTGCGGGTGCTGCTGCTCTCCGACGAGGGCGAGGTCGAGGAGACGTTCGAGTTCTACGAGAACGTGGACGTGCCCGGCAACGAGAGCAGCTTCCCCGGCAACTACGTGCCGCTGAGCCGGCCGAAGCCGACCGTGCTCCCGAACCGCCGCTACCGACTCGAGGTCGAGGTGCCGGCGGCGGCGGGCCTCGTCCCGCCCGGCGTGCTCGTCCGCGCCGAGACCACGGTGCCCGACACGTTCAGCATCGCCCGGCAGCCGCCGGACTCGCTGCGCTACGACATCACCGCCCCCTCGCCCGCCATTGACGTGACGCCGAGCGTGCGCCCGGACGGGCAGTCGGTGTTCATCTTCAACGTCCGGGCGGCCGACCCGGAGAATAACCCGCTGACGCCGCTGGCCGCGTCCTTCGTCGAGAACGGCGGCGTGGACCCCGAGGACCTCGTCTCGACCTCCTCGCCGCTCCTCAACGAGGCTAACTACGAGCGCCTCCCCGACGGGAACCTCCGCCTGCGCGTGCCCTGGTTCGCCATCGGCTACTACGGCCCGAACGAGTTCCGAGCCAGCGTGCTCGACGAGGCCCTCTACGACTTCCTCCGCTCCCGCGACGCGCAGTTCAACCCGACGACGCTCTCGCCCGGCGAGATTCAGCGCGTCTTCTCCAACGTCGAGAACGGCGTCGGGGTGTTCGGCAGCATCGCCCGCTCCGAGACGGTCTCGGTGGTCATCGAGCCGTAGGCTCTAGAGTGCTTTGCACTCAGGTTTGGAGGTGTGGGAGGATGGGGGTCTGGGGGTGGGCCTTTTTAGCGGTACCTCGATCTCCCCCCACACGCCCGCACACCCATACTCCTCACTGAAAAACACTCTAGTCCTGCGGCTTCAGTCCTGCGCGCCCGGCGGGATCAGCACCGCACCGATGAGATAGAGGACCCCGTTGCGGGCCGGAAGCTCGCCGACGACCGGACGGTGCTCTACGGTCAGACCCTCTACGGCCAGGCCGGAGTCACGCGCCAGGACCAGAGCCGCCCCATTGACGGTGCGGACCGAGCGCCCGTCGAAGGCCTCGGGACCGAGGCGCACCGGGACGAGGTGGTAGGCGAGGAGGTTGTACGGCTCCGGGCCGTCCGACTCCAGCAGGCGAGCCTCGCGCTCCGGAAGCGCAGCGAAGGCGGCGTCGGTGGGAGCGAAGAGGGTGTAGGGGCCGGGACCGGCCAGCGTCTCCGACAGGCCCGCCTCGTCCAGGGCAGCCGCCAGCGTCGTCAGCGTCCCGCTAGCGCGGACGTTCTCGGCGAGCGAACGGTCGGGGCCGAGGCGCGGCGGCGCAGTCGTTGAGGACGAGGCGCACCCGCCGAGCAGGAGCGCGGCGAGCAGGCAAAGGGCGAGGCGGGCGGGCATGGAGCGGCAGCGTTGGAAAAGCACGGGGCGGCTGGGCTGAACGCCCCGGCCGCCCCGGAAGATAGGCTCCGAAAGATAAGACGCCGGATGCCGAGTGGCGGTGAGCCGAACGGCATCACCGGCTACAGCCTCACTCTACAGCCTCACTGGCTGAAGAACCCTTCGTCGTCGAGGACGAGGTTGATCACGTGGATCACGCCGTTGCTGGACTCGATGTCGTAGGCGATGATGTCCGCCTCGCCGATCCGCCGCTCCAGCCCGCCGTCCTCGAGGGAGATGGTGTAGTCGGCACCCGAAAGAGTCTTGATGACCTCACCGTTGTTCAGCTCGCCGAACATGATTTTGCTGTCCATGACGTGCCCCTTGAGGAGCGTAGCGAGCTTCTCCTTGTCCTCGGCGCTCATCTCCATGCCCACCATCTCGCCAGCGTCGATGAGGTCGAAGGCGGCGTTGGTCGGAGCGAAGACGGTGTACGGTCCCGGCCCGCTGAGCACGTCGACGAGGTCGGCGGCCCGGAGGGCTTCGACGAGCGTACTCAGCTCACCGATAGCCATGGCGTTCTCGACGATCGTGGCGCTGGGCGAGGTGCCGGCGATCATGTCGCCGGGGATGCCCGTGCGCACGGCCGCCTCGCGCTCCATCTCGTCGCTCATGCCGCCGCCGGCTCCGTCGTTCATCGTGGCCTCGCCGCTGCGGGCGCAGCCGGCGAGCGCGATGCACAGAGCGAGCAGGAAAAGGGGAAAGGTGGAGCGTTTCATAGGAAGTGGGTGGTTGGTGAGGAGGTGGAAGAACGGGCAATATACCAACGAACAATATACAGACGTGGGAGCCGGAGGGTCCGCACTGCTTGGCGGTCGCTCAGTACAGGAACTCCCACTGCGGGTCCGCCTCGCACGCGGCGACTGGCTCCCGCTCGTCGTCCAGTCCCTGCGCCCGCAAGCAGTCCCTGCGCCCGCAAGCGCCAGCACTCGTCGTAGACCGAGCAGTAGCACAGCGCGAAGGCGAGGCGCGGGGCGTCGGCGAGGTACTTCTCGCGGACCCGAGCCGCGCGCTCGCCCCCGGCGGCTTGCAGCGTGCCCAGCCGCGACTGCGCCGGGATCACGCGCCCGTTCGTAACGTCCTGGCCCCACGACGTGTCGGCCACGCCGAGCGCCCTGAACATCTCGTCCCACGAGCGCACAGGCTCGCCGTCCACCCGCACCTCCATTGAGTGGATGAGCGCCGGGCCGACGCCCTGGTTGTAAGTGCCCTGGTTGTAAGTGACGACGTGGAACCCATCGCCCGAGAAGCCCAGCCCGATCTCGACGTAGGGCTAAACCGCCGCGCGCTGCTGCTCGCGCATGACGTGGGCCTCGTAGAGCAGAACAACGAGGGTGCAGAGGCTGATGAAAATCGCGGCCCCGGACACGATGAGGTCGGTGCGAGAGGAGGAAGCAGGCATCGTTAAAAAGGTACATCATCCTCGACCTCTTCCGGTGCGCGCTCGGACCGCTGGAGCGCGATGCCCGTCGGGTCGAAGCCGAAGAGGTCTTCGGGCGAGAAAACGAGGCGGAAGTCATGGTCGCCCGAAAAAAAAAGGGTGAACTTGGCGGCGAACTCGTCGAGGCGCTTGAGGTAGTAGGCCGTGTTCTCGTCCGGCGCGGCCGGGTCCCACGCCTCGGCAAGGCGGGCGCTCTCGAAGGCCGTCACGTTCGCGCCGGTGCCGGCGACATAGTAGCTGATCCGGTCGCCCTTGACGACGGGCTGACCTGTCACCTCACTGCGGCGCAGGGCCAGCTCGTAAGAGGCCGCGCGGGGCCGTTTACCCGCCTCGACGTCGGCACGGTACTGCTCGGCGGTGTCCTTGAGCGTCTCCGTCCGCTGGAAGCTCTCGACGCCCTCCCAGTCGTGGGCGATGATCCGGTCCCGGTAGCTCAGGAAGAGGTCGTGGAGGCCCCGGATGTCCTCGTCGAGCAGCAGCGGGACCGCCTGCCGCAGGAAGCGCCGCCCGAAGCGCTCCGACGAGCGCGCCACGAGCGAGGAGCCTTTGAACTTGAGCGTGCCGTCGTAGCGGAGGAGGGCGTAGTTCTTCTTCTTGTACGAGAGCATCTTCTGAAACCGCCCGTCGAACCCGATCCGGATGCCTGCCGGCATCTCGCGGTTCAGCGCCTCGACGAACGCCCGCTCGGCGGCCTCGCCGCGCACCCCGTCGGGCGGGACGAAGAGCACACCGTCGGTGTCCACCTCGACGACGAGGCCGCCGCGCTCGCGGATCAGGCGGATGATGCGGCGGAGCAGGTCCTGCCCCGTGCTCGCCACCCGGTCAGCCTCGACAAAGTCGTTGAATATCGCCATGCCAAAGCCCATGTTTCCATAAAATGAATTTATGATATTCTTATAAGCATTCTGCCGGGCATCCAGCTCGCCGCGCGCCTCGGGCGTCTCGGCCTCGCGCATGAGCGCCTTCGTCTCGAGGCGGAGGTCGGTGAGCTTGCGCAGGAGGTCCGGGAAGAGGCCGAGGGTGTCGCAGGCGGGCTTCACGTCCCAGCCCAGCATGATGCTCGGGTACAGGCTCTCCACGTCGGCGTAGACGATAGGCCCGACGACGCCGGTGACGAAGACGTCGGTGTAGCCGCCGACGGTCTGGCTGCCCCACTCGGCCTTCGGGAGGGCCTGCCGCTCGCGGAGGTACTCGCGCACGAACAGCGCCTCGATCTTGGCGGCCGGCCCCGTCCGGGCGCACTGGTCGTAGGGCATCGGGACCATCTGCGTGAGGTAGAACGTGCTCCCCGACAGGTGCCGGCTCAGGCGCTCGGTCTCGATCACGTCGTCGAGCGCGTAGGCAAGCAGGCGCGCCGGGTCCTCGTCCCACACGCGCGGGATGTCCGCGCCGTCCACGTAGGTCCGGTCCTCGGGCGCGAAGCCGAAATACCTGGCGGCCGCCTTCAGCCCGTAGGCCGGGAGGTCGCGCTTGAACACGTCGTAGCTCATCACCTGGAAGTAGGTGTCGATCACGTGCCGCCCGGCGACGTCGAGCGCGGGGAAGTCAATGCTCCGCTCGGCAAAGCGCATGGACGAGGGGAACGTGCGCGGCACCGACCCGTCGCGGCCTATCGCAAACGGCACCCCCCAACGGGCACAGCGCGTCATCAAATAGGGTGCATCGAACGAGTAGAAGTTGTGCCCCTCGATCACGTCGGGGTTTTTCTCTTGCACAAGGCGGACGACCTCTTGCAGGAGGCTCTTCTCCGGGAGTGTCCGGGCGTCGAGGAGCCGGGTCCAGCCGCGGTTGTCGGAGAGCGAGACGATGATGACGGCGTCGCCGGGCCGCTCGGCGTCGGGGAAGCCGCCGGTGCTCGAATAGGTCTCGATGTCGAGCTGCATTCGGTGGAGGTCGTCAAAGGCCATGCCCATGAAGAGCGTCCGCCCGGTCTGCATGAGGTACTGCTGCTCGGGCGGGCCGGGGAAGTAGACCTCCTCGGGGCGCTTGGCGGCGGTCTCGGTCACGCGCTCGACGTGGCGCACGGCGTCCCAGTGCGCGCCCCGGCTCGGGAAGACGACGAGCCAGCGGAAGTAGCCCTCGCCGCCGAGCTCCTGGAACCGGAACCGCTCGCGCGGGAAGCCGCGTAGCAGCTCGGCGTCGGCGAGGAAGAAGAAGGGGTAGAACGGCTCGTCGGCGTGCTCGACGGCCGCCGGGCCGGTGCGCCGGTAGACCCGCATCCGCTCGGTGCCGTCGGCTCCGGGGACGAGGTGCAGCCCGACGATCCGCTCGGCCGGGTCGCGCCCGTAGAGGGCGGCGTCATGCACGGCAGGCTCGAAGAGGTCGGACACGGGCGGCAGGGTCGAACTTGGCCTGTCTCACGTCTCGTCCTCGCCGCTCAGGGCATGCTCCGAGATGCCGAGACGGGCAAGCACGTCGTCCAGCGAGACTCCGCCATGCCGGCCAAGAGCAGCGAGGAGGCGCTCGCGCATTGCTGGACTTCGGAGGAGGTGCTGCGTCTCGAGTTCGGAAGCGATCTCGCGCCAGGCAGCGATAGGTACAACGACGGCGGTGATGTCACCGCGCTCGTCGGCAAGGTAGTGCAAGGCAGACTCACGCATACGTCAGCAAGGATTCATGCAACCAGTGGAGGCGAGAACGCCGGACGGCAGGTGCAGTTCGGAACCAGAGGCAGTAGATACGACCATGTCCCTGCGCCGAACAAGTCTCGCTTGCGTCTCCTATCCTTCGACGAGCCGCCGGGCGACCGTCGTGTGGAAGACCGGCTGCCGCCGCTCCATCACCGTGAGGAGCAGGCCCTCGTCTTCGAGCTCGATGAGCGCCTCGCCGAGGAGCGCGAGCAGCCGCGAGGCGTGGGTCTCGGCCGTCTTCCGGTAGAAGGCGTCGAGGCCGGCGGTGAGCTCGGCTCGGAGGAACGGATAGGCCGGCTCCCACAGCTCGGCCGCCGGGTCGCCCGCGTAGCGGTACCGCCGGAACTGGAGGTCGAAGGTGGTGCCGAACTCGTGGCTGGAGGTCGAGCGCGCGGCGTTGACGTTGACGCGCCGGAGCGCGGCCTGGTCCTCCTGCGTGCGCAGCACCGAGGAGACGAAGAACTGGTAGGGCGGCAGCCCGTAGCCGGCCAGCTTCTGCTGGAACCGGACGCCGATGGAGTCCAGCACGGCCGCCGCCGACGGCGTGACGTAGGGGACCGAGTAGGTGAGATTCCCGACCCAGTAGTAGGGGCTGTCGCCGAGCCGGATGAGGCCGGCCTCGGCAGCCCGGCCGAGCACGTCGCGCCGCGCCGCGACAGAGGCGACCCCGAGCCGCCGCGCCGTCTCGACGTGGAGCGCGTTGCGGCTGCGCCGGAGCAGCCCGCGCTGGCGGTCCGAGAGGAGGGGGACCTGGAGGTAGCGCGCCTCGCGCGCCGCGAGCAGCGCTGCGAACCGCGCCCGCTCCGCCTCGACGGTCTGCCGCCGCTCCTCGGCTCGCTGCACCGCAACCCGCGTCGCCGCTAGCGCGCCGAGGAGGACGAGGGCCAGGCCCAGCGGGAGGAGCACCCTTTTCTTCCGGTAGAGCGGCCGCCGGGCCTTCGGCAGCGCAGGCGGCGACGGGCCGGGGACGCGCCGTGCCCCGGCCGGGGCGCGCTCGGAGGCAGGCTTGTACGGACGGCCGATCAGATCGGGCAAGGGTTCGGAGACCGGAGGACAGAAGACGGCGGCGAGCGGAAAATGCCTACAGCTCGTCGGTCGCTTCGATGACGCCGCAGGCGAGGCGGCTGCCGGCATCGCCGCTGGGCTGCGAGGTGTAGTCGTCCTGCCCGCTGTGGACGATAACGGCCCGGCCGATGACCGATTCCGGCCCGCTGAGCTGGATCACCGGGTCGGTGTGCTCGTAGCGGACGGTGCCGGTGCTGCCGGCCTCGAGGTTGCCGAGGTCGCCGACGTGGCGCTCGGAGGACGCGTCGGTCGGGGCACCGTGCGGCGAGGCGTCCGGGTTGTAGTGGCCGCCGGCGGAGGAGGCGTCGGGTGCGCTGCAATCGCCGGTCTCGTGGACGTGGAAGCCGTGCATCCCCTGGGTGAGGCCGCTGATGTCGGCCGTGACGAGAACGCTGCCGTCCACGTTCGCAAAGGTGACGCGGCCGCGCACGCTGTTGCCCTCGGTCGGAGTGAGCACGGCGACAGCCGCGACTTCGCCGATCCCGTCCGGCATACTCATCGGCGTCGCGGTCGTGTCGAGCTCGAGAGGCGGCGGGGTATCGAGGTCGGCATCGGCAGGCTCGGGACGGTCGGTGCAGGCGGCGAGGAGCAGGGCGAGAAGGACGAGCGGGCGTAGCGGCATGGCGTCGGGGCGAAGTGGGCACGGCGGGGCGAACGGCCGGGTGCTATTTTATCGCCGCGTCCACCCGAACCGTTCCGCCTGCTCGCCCATGCCCGTTGCGCCGCGTCTCGAAGCCGAGGGCCTGGGCCACCGCTTCGGCCGGCGCGTGCTCTTCCGCGGTCTCGGCTTCGCCCTCGGGCCGGGCGAGGCAGTCGCCGTCACCGGCCCGAACGGCGCGGGCAAATCAACGCTGCTCCAGATCGTCGCCGGGGTGCGGACGCCGACAGCGGGCGCGGTCCGGCTGTGGCTCGGCGGGGCCGAGGTCGCGGGCGAGGAGCGGCCTCGGCGGGTCGGCTTCGTCGCGCCGTACCTCCAGCTCTACGACGCGTT
Organism: Rhodothermales bacterium; assembly: GCA_038232975.1. GTDB lineage: Bacteria > Bacteroidota > Rhodothermia > Rhodothermales > JANQRZ01 > JANQRZ01. Next base: position 760 of record JBBSMV010000003.1, on the reverse strand, counting down.
CAGCGCGCGCGAGAACCTCGCCTTCCTGGCGAGCGCCCGCCGCCTGCCGGACGCCGAGGCCCGCATCGCCGCCGTGCTCGAGGCGGTCGGCCTCGGCGGGCGCGGCAGCGACGCCGTAGGAACCTACTCGTCGGGGATGAAGCAGCGCGCCCGGTTCGCCGCCGCCCTCCTGGCGGCTCCGCCGGTCCTCCTGCTCGACGAGCCGACCTCGAACCTGGACAGCGCGGGCCGGGCGTTCGTGGAGGCCACGGCCGAGGCGCACTGCGCCGCCGGCGGCGTCCTCGTCCTCGCCACGAACGTCGAGCACGAGGCAGCACTCTGCGACCGGGTGATCGAGGTGGGAGAGTGAGTGTGGGAGTGTGGGAGTGTGGGAGTGTGGGAGTGTGGGGTCGAAGAAAGCCCGAAAAGATACGGAGGCCGTCGCGCCTCGCACCTGTAGGGGCGTGATTCACCACGCCCGAGGTCTACCGCCTGTCCCCGACCGTGTTCGTAGGGGCGACCCCGTGTGGTCGCCCTGGTCGGGACGAGCACGCATTCTCCCACGAGCGTGGGGATGGTCTCGCGTAGAAAAAGCCCCGGCCGCGCGGGGCAGCCGGGGCTCAAGAGAAGTAGAGCGCGCCCTAGCGGAGGCGGAACTTGACCGGGAGCGAGAAGCGCACCTTGACCGGCTTGCCGCGCTGACGCCCCGGCTTGAACTTCGAGTCCCGCACGGCGCGCAGCGCCTCCTCGCACGTGTTGCCGCCGGGGTCGCGCGCGCACG
>JBBSMV010000002.1:0-31603 GCA_038232975.1 Rhodothermales bacterium | reverse complement strand
GGGGCCGAAATCCAGGCCTCGGCCGCGCCCGCGTACCACGGCGACCCGGCGCTCCCCGACCCGGAGGAGGCGTTCGTCGCGTCGCTTTCGAGCTGCCACCTGCTCACCTTTCTCGCCCTGGCCGCCCGCGCCGGTCTCGTCGTGGACGCCTACGAGGACGAGGCCGAAGGCACGATGAGCGAAAACGCCGAGGGCCGGCTCGCCGTCGTGCGCGTCGTGCTCCGGCCCCGCGTCACCTTCGGCGGCGAGGCCCCTGCGCCGGAGGCGCTCGCCCGGCTGCACGCGCAGGCGCACTCCGAGTGCTTCATCGCCAGCTCGGTCCGCACCGAGGTCCTCGTCGAGCCGCGTTAGCGCGGAGACTCATTGCGTCCCGTCGTCGTCGGGCGAAGGGGCCGGAGCGGACTCCGTCACCGGGACCTCGACGGGCGCGGGCGTGTTCGCGCCGACGGTGCCGCCCGTCTGCTCGCGCTCCAGGCGCTGCTGCCACTCGTAGAGCTCGCGCTCGCGCTGCTCGAGGGCCTCGTAGGTCTCGCCGAGGGCCTGCTCCCGGATCTCGAACGGGGCCTTCTCGCGGTAGCCGCGCCGCTCGTAGTAGCCCTTGAAGAACCAGTTCTCCTTGAGCGCCTCCATGTTCTCGGCGAGGCGGAAGGCGGCCAGCGTAGCCCAGTTCGCGGCGTCCTCCATCCGGTCAGTCACCGTCGAGACGTCCCCGGCGGCGGCGTTGAAGTCCTGGCTCGCTTGGAGCATGGCGTCGTAGATAGCGTCGTCGTTGAGGAACCGGGCCATGGTGCCGTCTCCGGTGTTGACCTTCTGGATGATCTCGTTGATGCCGCCGGAGGCGTCGGTGGCGATGGCGACGAGCGCGTCGGCCTCCTGGGTGAGGCTGCGCAGCGCGGTGCGCGTCTCCTGCGCCGTCAGGACCGATTCCTCGTAGAGCCGGTCGTCGTAGAGGAACGCGCCGAGCGTGCCCTCGCCGCGGCGCACGTCCCCCATGATGCCCGTGAAGGCGACCGTCACCGAGTCGAACCGGGCCACCGACTCGAAGAGGCGGTCGGTGACGGCGGTGAAGTTGAAGGGGTCCACGCCGGTGATGGTCCCGCCCTCGGCGATGATCGGCTCGGAGCTGGTGCCGCCGGTGAGCACCACCATCATGTTGCCGACGAGGCCCTCGGTCTGGATCAGCGCCCGGCTGTCCTGGCGGACGAGGTCGCGCGCGTCCTCGCGGATCGCCATGCCGACGGTGATCGGGCCGCCGGGGAGGCTCGGCAGCTCGATCAGCTCGACGCGGCCGACGCCGATGCCCTGGTACTGCACCGTAGCGCCGGGCAGGAGGCCGCCGACGTCGTTGAACTCGGCGCTCACGCGGTAGGTGTCGGAGAGCAGGAACGAGCGGTTGGCGAGCACGAAGAGGGCCAGCATGAAGGCGAGGACGCCGCCGAGGACGATGAGGCCGAGCCGGGCTTGGCGAGACATAGCGCGAGGGGTCGGGTTCGTGTGAGTCGGAAGTATAACTACGCCGGGAGCGCAGATCGTGCGCGAGGGCAGAGACCCGTGATTCGTGCTACGTGATCTATCTCAACGGCGGCGCTCGATCTCACGAATCACGTAGCACGAGTCACGTCCCGTACTCCTCGGTCCCGTGGAAGAACTCTTCGAGGACGGGGTTCTCGGTCTCCCGGATTTCCGCGAGCGAGCCGCTGGCGACGAACTGGCCCTCGTAGAGGAAGTGCACCTCGTCGGTGATGATGGAGGCGGCCAGCAGGTCGTGCGTGATCGCCACCGACGAGATGCCGCGCTCGTCGCGCAGCCGCACGATCAGGTCCGAGACGACGCGGACGCTGACCGGGTCAAGGCCCGTCGTCGGCTCGTCGTAGAGGATGATCTCGGGCTCGAGGATCACGGCGCGCGCCAGCCCGATGCGCTTCTTCTGCCCGCCCGAGAGCTCAGCCGGGTACTGCCCCAGCGTCTCGGGGAGGTTCACGTTCTCGACCGCCGCCTCGATCCGCTCGGTCTTCTCGGCCGCCGAGAGGTCGGTGTGGCGGTCGAGGTAGAAGCGCATGTTCTCGGCGACGGTCATCGAGTCGAAGAGCGCGCCGCCCTGGAAGAGGTAGCCGATGGAGAGGCGGACGCGGTCGAGGGCGTTGCCCTCGAGGAGGTCGACGCGCTGGCCCTTGACCCAGACCTCGCCCTGGTCGGGCTTCAGGAGGCCGACGATGTGGCGGATGAGGACGCTCTTGCCCGAGCCGGAGCCGCCGAGCACGACGGCGCTCTGGCCGCGCTTGACCGCGAGCGAGATGCCGCGCAGGACGTGCTTCTCGTCGAAGCTCTTGTGCAGGTTGCGGATCTCGATAATCACGTCGTCCGGCGGCGGCTCGGAGCCGCCCGTGACGGGGGCCTCGGCGTCGTCGCCGTCACGGGCGAGGTGCTCGTCGGAGCCGAAGGTCTTGAGCGCGTCGAACATGGGCGTAAAACGTAAAGTCGTAAAACGTAAGGGTGCTTCGCGGAAACGCTGGGGTGCCGGTACCCTTACGTCTTACGCATTACGTTTCAGAAAAAAGCAAAAAGGGAGCAGTGCAAGCCGTCGCCCAAACTCAGCCCCCGGACACGTCGCCGAAGATGAGGAGCGAGATGCGGACGACGACCACGTCGGCGATCAGGATCAGCAGCGACGAGAGGACCACGGCCTGCATCGCCGCCTGCCCGACCTCGCGCGTGCCGCCGCGCACGGTGTACCCGAGGAAGCACGCCACGACCCCGACGATGAACCCGAAGATGCTCGTCTTCATCGTGTCCACGGTGATGTCCACGAAGCGCATCGACGAGAACGCCGTGTCGATGAACACGCGCCAGTCCATGCCCGAGGAGAGGTTGCTCTCGAGGAACCCGCCCGACATCGCGATGATGTCGACGAGCATGGTCATGAGCGGGAACATGATCACGCAGGCGACGACGCGGGTGATGACGAGGTAGTGGAACGGCTTGAGCGCGGCGGCCTCCATCGCGTCGATCTGCTCGGTGACCTTCATCGAGCCGATCTCGGCGGCGAAGCCGGCCCCGAGGCGGCCGGCCAGCACGAGGCCCGTGATGACGGGGCCGATCTCCTTGAAGACCGAGAGCGCGAGCATGCTCGGCAGGAACGCCTCGGCCCCGAAGCGCGCGAGCGTCCCCCGGCTCTGCATCGCCAGCACGATGCCGATGGCGAGGCCGCAGACGCTGGTGAGCAGGAAGCTCTTGCTCCCGACCTCGTCCATCTGGTTGAGCAGCTCCTTGACCTCGAACGGCCGCCGCCAGAAGCGGGCGAAGAACCGGCCGATGAAGGCGAACAGCCCGCCGGCCTCGTCAAGAAACCCGTAGAGCACGCTCTGCGAGTGGCGGATGCGCTCCATCGCCCGCTCGCCGAGGCCCTTCTCGCGGAGGATCTTCTCGTTGGCGCGGGCTTTGCGCGCCTCGCGGTTGCGCTCGGTGAAGGAGCGCGCGGGGGCGTCGTCGGGGCGCGGCACGTCGGTGAGGCGAGGTGGTTCCATGAGGTCAGGGATTGGGGCAGGTTCCAACCGCTGTAGGGACACCGTGCATGTAGGGACACCATGCATGGTGTCCCTACGGTCGCTGAGGCGGTATCTAGGAGGCGGGCTACCAGCGCACCGTTTCAGCGAGTGAAAGCAGGCGACCCCCCGCGCGGTTCCAACGCCGTCGGTGCAGAAGGGTGCCACCTGCGGAGGGCGCTCAGTACGAGAACTCGACCTGGGCGCTGCCGCCGTCGCCGCCCTGGAGGCGGCGCTCCAGCCGGAGCGCCAGCCACTTCAGGAGCTGGTACTCGAGCGTGGCCTCGAAGCGCGACTCCCCGGCCGTCGGGTCGTCGCCCTGGGCCTTCGTGACGACGGGGCTGAACGAGGCGAAGACGCGGTTGGTGACGTAGGTCCCGAAGGTGGCGACGATCGAGCCGTCCGGCCGCACGTTGATGTCCACCACGTCGAGGCCGAGCGAGTTGGCCGCGAGGCCCTCGATGACGGAGGCCGCCTGGCCGAGGGCGATGTTCCCGAGGCTGCCCCCGCCGCCGCCCTGGAACGCCTCGCCAGCCGGCTGGCCCGTGGCGATGTAGGAGAGGATGTCCGTGTTCTCCATCGCCGGGTCGGCCGAGAGCGTCAGCGTGGGGCCGTCGGCGAGGATGCCCTCGAAGGCGAGCAGGATCGTGGCCTCGGTGCCGGTGCCTTGCCGGGCCGGCACGTCGTAGGCCGCCTCGATGTCTACCCGGGTCTCGGGCACGGGGCCGTTGAAGGTCAGCACACCGCGCTCGATGTCGAACCGGCGGCCGTAGTACTCGACGCGCCCGCGCGTGACCTCGATGGAGCGGAAGACCTGGTTCTCGCCGCCCGGCTCCTTCTCGACGAGCAGCGTCCCGGCGAACTCGATGTCGAAGACGGGGTTCTTGCGGCTGCGGAGCCACACGTTGCGGTCGATCACGATGTCGAGGTCGAGCGCGAGGTTCTGCACGAACACCGAGCGCGCCGTGTCGGCCTCGGTGACGCGGACCCCGAAGGTGGCCTCGACCTCCTGGATTTCGGCGGCGCTCAGCTCGACCTCTTCGAGCTCGGGGCCGGTCAGCTCCTCGGTGAGGTAGATATCGCCGGACTCGAGCGTGAGGGCCCCCGAGAGGCGCGGGAACTCGGTCGTTCCCTGGAAGAGCAGCGGCATGTCGCGCGTGCTCAGGCGCAGCTCCTGGTAGGTCCGGGTGTCAATGACGTTGAAGTGGTCCATCTCGAGGGCGATCGCCAGCTCGCCGACCGAGAGCTTCGGCAGCGTGATGGTGCCGTCGGCGGTGAGGCGGCCGTTGTCGCCGGCCCCGGCGCTGGCGTCCTGGACGCGGACGATGTTGCGGTCGAAGACGAGCGGGATTTCGACGTTGCGGATCGTCCGGCCGAGCACGATCAGGCCGAGGCGGCCGTCGGAGAGGCGGGCGGTGCCGCCGAGCTGGGGGTCGGCCTGGGTGCCGGAGACCGTGATGTCGGCGTCGAGCGCGCCGCCGACCTCGGTGAAGGTCTCGGGCGGGAGGAACGGCTCGGCCCACGAGACGGGGAACGAGTCGGCGCGGACGACGAAGTCCACGTCGCCGCCGGCTTCGCCCACCTCGCCGTCGAGGCGGAAGTTGAGCGGGAGGAAGCCCTCGGCGCTCAGCGTCCGGCCCGAGACGTGGGTCAGGAGCACGTCGAGCGTCAGGCGCGAGGCGTCGTAGGCGATCTCGGCGTCGAGCGAGCCGACGGTCTCGCCGCCGGAGACGAGGCTGTCGAGCCGGAGCGTGCCCTGGATCGTCGGGGCCGACGCCGGCCCGGCGAGCACGAGCGTCGTCGAGAGGACCCCGCCGACCCCGTCGTAGCCGACGAGGTCAGTGAGGGCATCGATCCCGACCTGCTCGACGGTGAGGACGAGGTTCTGCTCGCCGTCGAGGTCCACCACGCCGTCAATGGCGATCTGCTCGTCGCCGGAGTAGAGCAGGAGGTTGCGGAAGCGGAAGCGCTCGCCGTAGCCGATCGTGGCCTCCTGCAGGAGTTGCCACGGCTCGCCGTCGACGTTGAAGGTGAACGTCTCGAGCGTGATCTGGCGGTCGTCGGGGTTGAGGTCGGTGCGGATGCGGAACTCGAGATCGCGCCGACGGTCTAGGCCGACCGCGCCCTGGGCGGCCAGGTTGCGGCCGTCGTAGGTCAGGTCAATGTCGCCGCCCTCGATGTTGAGGCTCGGCAGCGAGAGGAAGCCGAACTCGACGCGCGCCGTGCCGCGCACGCCGAGGCCGAAGGCGCTCGTGTCGGCCTCGGCCGGGGCCGTGGCCCCAACGTATTCACCGTTGAGGGCGAGGTTGACGGTCGAGGCCCGGGTCTCGCCGTAGGCGAACTGCTCGGCCTCGGCGCGGACGTCGACGAGGAGCGGCCCGCCGGGCGCACCCGTTGCCCGCCCCTCGAGGCTCCCCTGCTGCAACGTCAGTGGCTGGGCGAGGAAGGCGTTCAGCGGGGCCGTGTCCTTGATCTCGGCGTCGAAGGTGAAGTCCGTCCGCGCCTCGGCCACGCTCGGCAGCGCGATCTGGCCCTCGGCCGTGGCGTCGGCGAACGACGAGCGCAAGAGGAGGTCCGGCACGCGGACGACCCCGCCTGCGAGCGCAAAGTCGGCCCGGAGCGAATCCACCGTCGCGCCCGCGATCTCAGAGTCGGAGCCGCGGAGCGAGCCGTCGAGCGTCATCGTCTCCGGGTCGAAGCCGCGGCCCTCGACGTCGAAGGCGAGCGTGACGTGCGTCGCCTCGCGCTCGGCGAAGAGCGAGTCGGGGAGGGCCTCCTGGCCGAGGAGCGCCGCCACGTCGAGGCTGTCGAGCGCGCCGGCCGCGCGGTAGCTCGGCGTCTCGTCGAAGGGCCGGCCCGCGAACGAGGCCGTCGCCGCGCCCTGCGCGAAGTCGAGGTCGGCCCCGGCCTCGACGAAGCCCCGGTTCACGTCGAGCCGGAGGGTGCCCTCTTCGATCACGGCGTCGTTGATCCGGGAGGACGTCAGGACGATCCGGCCCTCGATGTCGCCGAGCTGCGGGTCGAAGCCGGCGGCGTCGAGCTCGATCCGGCCGTTGAGGTCGGTCTGGAGGCTCGGGTTGCCGGTGAAGCCGGCGAGGTTGAGGCCGCGGAACGTGCTCTGGCTGAGCCGGAGCGTCGGGGTCGAGTCGAAGGGCCGCCCCTGCGCGACGAGCCGGAGGTCGCCGTCGGGCGTGGTCGCGTCCACGTTGAGGTCGAGCGCGCCGCCGCGCAGGGTGCCGACGAGGGTGCCGTCGGTGATCCGCTGGTGGCGGAAGCGCGAGGCCCGGAGGTCGAAGCGCACGTCGGCCGCGAGCGTCTGCGGGTCGGTGCCGGTCCCCGCGACGGCGAACGCGCCGCTGAGGTCGCTCGACTGCGTGGTGTCGGCCGTGAGCGCGCCGAGGTCGAAGTGGCGGACGTTGCCGCGCACGTCGTAGCGGATCGGATCGTCGAAGGGCCGCGCCGTGCCCTCGGCGTCGAGGCCGCCGGCCGCGCCGAGGTCCGCGCCGAGGTCGAAGGTGAGGAGGCCCGCGCGCAGGTTCGCCGCGAGGTCGGCCGCGCGGAGCGTGTAGTCGGCGTAGCGCGAGTCTTCGAGGCTCGCCGAGAGGTCGAGCGCGAGGCGGGTCGGCTCGGTGCCGGAGCCGGCGAGCGCGAAGCGGCCCGTCAGGTCGGTGTGGGTCGTGTCGCCGGTGACGGCGGCGAGGTCGAAGTTTTCGAGCCGGCCCTGGTCCACGCGGTAGGCGAGCGGCTCGGCGAAGGGGCGCAGGACGCCGTCGGCGGCGGCGAGGCCGCCGTCGGGGAACGTCACCTCGGCGTCGTAACCCACGGCCCCGTCACGCAGCCGGGCCGTCAGGCGTGCCGCCTCGATCCGGGTCTCGCCGAACTGCGCTTGATCGAGCCGAACGGTCGCCGTGGCGACCGCGGTTTCAGGGTCAGTCCCCCGGCCCTCGACGGCGAAGGTCCCGGCGAAGCGGCCCTGCTGCTCGGGGTTCTGGAGGAGGACGGCGAGGTCCACGTCCTGAAGCTGCCCCTCCACGTTGTAGCGCGGCGCGTCGTCGAAAGGCCGCGCCGTGCCCTCGGCCAGGAGCCGCGCCCCCGGCACCGCCGCGCCGAGGGTGAACTGAAGCCGCCCGTCGGTGAACTGCCCGACGAGGTCAGCGCGCTCGATGGTGCGGTCGCCGAGCGTGGTCGGGCGCACCTTGAGGTCGAGCGTGCCGTCGAGCGCGTCGCGCGCCGGGCCGCGCAGGTCGAGGTCGAGGTCGGCGCTGAGGGTGCCGGCGAGCGCCGGGTTGCCGAGGATGCGGCCGGGGTCGAGGTCGCGCACCGTGCCGTCGGCGACGTAGCGCACCGGGCCGTCGGCCCCGCCGCCGGAGAACGCGCCGCTGAGAGCGACTGTCCCGCCGCCGTCGAACTCGGCGTTGAGCCGGGCGAGGATGTCCTCGGGCGTGCCGCTCGCCTGGAGCCGGACCGTCGGGCTGCCGTAGAGCGAGACCGGCGCGAAGGCGCGCACGTCGGCGAACGCGAGCGGCGTCGCCTGCAGGTCGGCGTCGAAGGTCAGGTTCTCGCCGCCGTAGTCCACGGTCCCGCTCGCCCGCACGTCGCTATCGTCGGAGGTGAAGAGGAAGGAGCTCAGTGTCACCCGGTCGTCGCCGAAGGCCCCGGCCGTAGCGAGGCGCATCGGCCCGGCGTCGCCGCTCGGGGTCGCCGTGGCGTAGAGCGTGTCGAGCGAGCCGGCGAGGCGGTCCGGCCCCTTCTCGAAGCTGCTCAGCGCCGCCGCCAGCCCGTCAACACTCAGGACGGAGTCGCCCTCGGGCGAATAGAACCGGGCCTCGATGTGCCCGCGCCGCAGGAGGGCCCGGTCGAGCGTGATGACGAAGGCCGAGGCGGAGGTATCCTCGACGGCGGGCTTGAGGAGGTTCGCCACGTTCCACGACGAGTCGGCCGCCTGGCGGGCGTAGACGCTGAGGCCAGTGGCGGTGACCTCGCCGAGCGAGAGGCGCTTGCGCAGGAGCGAGAGCAGGTTGTAGTCCACCCGCACCGTGTCGAGGTGGACCACGGTCCGGCCGCGCTGCGCGATGTCGAGGCCGAGGAGCCGCGCACCCGTCAGGAAGCCGCCGTCGAGCCGGTCCACCGTTACCGTGTTGCCCTCGGCCAGCAGGTTCTGAATCTGCCCGACGGCGATCTCCTGCACCTTGCCGCGCCCCCACTCCGTCCGCAAGAGCAGCGCCGCCACGAGCACAACCCCGACGAGGACCGCTACGATGATCCCAAGCCACGTCGCCACGCGCCGCCCGAGGCCCCGCACGCGCGGAGCATCGGAGCCGGCCGGTTCGGTGTGGAGGTCAGGGTCGGTCATGCGAGGGTGGAACGTGATTCGTGAAACGTGATGCGTGAACTGGCTCAGCGGTGGTGCTCGGTCTGACACCAAACCTAATGCTGCGACAGGTTGAGCTTGACGGGTCGAATCAGCTTATGTCCGGCGAGGAGTCCCCCTCCTGGACAGGAGGGGAGCACGCACGGCCGTGCGTGCGGGGTGGTAGACAAAGGCTTGGCACGTCGCCTGACAGACTGCGACAGTCACGGTACTAGTTGGGTACTCGAAACTGGTTGGGTACTTGTCATTTCGACGACCGGAGGGAGGAGAACGCGAAGCCTCGCCGCAGGCAAATCTCCCACGCTGAGGGCCTCCCGAGCATGGGAGATTTCTCGCGTGCGCTCGAAATGACAGAGTTCAAAGGAGTCATCAGGTTTGGTCTCATGAACGCGAAGCCTCCCGAAGGAATCACGTTTCACGAATTACGTTTTACGAGCCTCAAAACGTCTGGCCTATGGAAAAGTGGAGGTGGAGCCGGTTCGACTCGGGGATGCCGAAAAGGGTCGTCGGATCGACGGTGGAGAGCGGCCGGCCGTCTTCGATCGCGTCGAGGACGTCGTCCGGGTCGCGGAGGTCGAAGTAGTCCGGGTTGAGCTTGTAGCCGAGCGAGAGCTGGATCGCGCCGACGGGCGTGGCGAACTCGAGGCCGGCCCCGGTCGAGTAGAAGAAGCGGTCGGGGTTGACGTCGAGGCCGTCGAAGCGGGGGTCCGGCTCGTCGGCGCTGAGGAAGCGCGCGTCGTCGGTCCAGACGCGGCCGGCGTCGAAGAATACGAACGTCCCGAAGCCCGAGCCGAAGCCGGGGAACGGGAGGCGGACCTCGGCGGTCGCCGCGAGCTTGTTCAGCCCGCCGATGCCGACGTAGCGCTTGGCGACGAGCGTGTCGCCCTGGGTCGTCACGTCGGGGATTTTGGGGCCGAGCAGGCCGGCCCCCCAGCCGCGCACGTCGCCCGTGCCGCCGCCGAGGAAGACGACGTTGCGGAGGCGGACGAACTCGATGAGCGCGGCGTCCTCGCCGTCGCCGGGGATGCTCTGGCCGAAGGGGAAGAGCTTGCCGCCGCCGACGCGCCCGTAGAGTCCGAGGGCCTCGCTGAGTGGGAAGAAGCCCGCCGCCGAGCCGCCGAGCCGGCCGTACTCGACGCTCGTGATCGGCAGCGGGAGGGCGACCTCGGCCGTGGGGCGGAGGATGAACCCGCGCCGGGGGTTGAGGTCGTTGTCGAGGCGCCCGTAGGTGAGCGCGAGGGCGAGCGTGCTGCGGTCCACGCGCCCGGCGAGCCGGTCCTGGAGCGCCGCCTGCGCGTCGAGGTCGAGGAGCGCGTCGAAGTCGAGGTTGGCGGTGGTCGCCGTCCGGTACTCCTGGACGTTGCGCAGCTCGACCCCGTACTGGAGCGAGGCGTTCTTGAGCTGGTCTATCTCGTAGAGCAGCGTGGTGCTCGCGCCGTAGGACGTGGACTTGTTGCGGTCGTCGTCGCGGAGCTCGGCGAAGGGCGAGCCGAGCAGCGCGAGGCGGCGGTTGAGGAAGTAGGGCTGGCGCAGCGAGACCGAGGCCCGGTAGAGCCGCTGCGGCGTCGTGGTGATCGAGCCGAAGCCGGTGTTCGCCACGGCCGAGGCGGTGAAGGTGCGCGCCCCGCCGAAGAAGTTGCGGTGGGTCCACTGCGCCTGCGTCGTGAAACCGGCCTCGGAGAGGTAGCCGAGCGAGCCGGTCAAGACGCGCGCGTCGCCCTCGCGGACGCGGACGCGGACGACCACGCTGGAGTCCACAGGCTGGCCCTCGGGCACGTCGGTGAGCGCGATCTGGAACAGGTTGAGGCCGAAGACCTCGCGCTGCCCCTCGACGAGCTTGCTGCCTGAGAAGCGGTCGCCCCGGCGGAAGGGCAGCTCGCGCCGGACGATCTGCGGGCTGACCGACTCGGTCCCCTCGACCTCGATCTCGGCGATGCGCGCGCGCGGCCCAGCGTCGAGGCGGATCGTGACGTCGGCCCGGTTGGCGAGCGAGTCCACGTCGCTCACCGCCCGCACCTCGGCGAAGGCGTAGCCCCGGTCGCGCGCCCAGCCGAGGGTTTCGTTTTCGAGCTGGAGGAGCTGGAAGTCGTCGAGCCGCCGCCCCTGGCGCAGCGCGATCCGGTCGCGGAAGTCGGCCCAGTCGTCGCGCAGCGACGCCGGGAGCTGCTCCACGGCCGGCCGCCCGGTGGAGTCTCGGAAGACGAGCTCGTCGAGCAGCAGCGGCGGGCCTTCCTCGATGGTGAAGAGCATCTTGACCGCGTTCGCCGCCGTGTCGAGCCGCACCAGCGAGGCGATCTCGGGCTGGAGGAAGCCGTTGCGGTTGTAGAAGCGCCGCAGCCGCACCACGTCCTTCTGCATCTCGATCGGCGAGAACGGGTGGACGCCGAGCTCGGGGACGAACGGCAGAAAGCCGAGGCGCTTCTGGAGACCCGGCCCGAAGAAGAGGAAGCCCGTCTGCTCGGTCAGGGCGATCTGCATCTTCAGCAGGTCCTCGTCGAAGGTCTCCCCGTCGGCGAACTTGAAGCCGATGGAGCGGACCTGCGTCCGGTCGTTGACGAGGAACAGCGGGTCCTGGGCCGCAGCCGCGCCGGTCCACAGGACGAGCGTGAGCGCGCCCGCGACGGCGAGGGGACGGGCGAAGAGGCGGCGCATCGGCCGAGCGCGGCGGCGAGTCAAGGCGAAGACGGGCGAGCGACGAGGGCTGGCGGCTCGGCTTCGGGAGGCGGGGCGACGCTCGGGGCCGGCAACGCCTCCGGCTCGGACACGCCGGAGGCGACGGGGGCGGGGTGCTTTTTGAGGAAGCGGCGGAAGAATCCGCCGATGCGGCTCCGCTCGGGGTGGTTCCGCGCCTCGTGCAGCCCCGTCATGATCGCCCCGATGATCAGGACGAGGCCGGAGAAGTAGACCCAGAAGACGAAGGCGAGCAGCACGCCGAAGATGTTCCCCAACCCCCCGAGGGCCTGGTCGGCGGCTGGGGCAGCCGCCCCGACGGCACCGGCCGCGGCGTCGGAGCCGCCGGCCGCGCTGTACTGGTCGAAAGTGCCGGTGTAGGTGGCGTAGAGCGTGAAGGCGTTCTTGGCGAGCTCGAAGAGCACCGCCGCCACGGCTGCCCCGAAGAAGGCGCTCCGCGACGATGGGGCCGGCTGCGGGATGAAGTAGAAGAGCTGCACGAACATCAGCACCGAGACGGCATACGGCACGAGCAGCGAGACCAGGCGCAGCACGAGGCCCCAGCCCCGTTTGAGGAAGTCGGGGTCGAACCCCCAGCCGGTCAGCAGCTCGGTGCTCGCCGCGCTGACGTAGCTGAGCGCGAAGGTGAGCGCGAACGACAGCAGGAAGAGCAGCCCCACCTGCGCCGTCATCCGCAGGTCGAAGACGTAGCCGCCGAGGATGGGGCGGTAGGCCGGGGCGTCCCGCGTCGCCGTGGCGACGATGTAGCGCAGCGCGGTGAAGAGCGTCACCACGGTCACGAGCAGGAACACCGCGCCGAGGATCGTGATGGCCGACGAGGCCTCCTGAATCTGGAAGAGGAGGTCCACGAGCGTCTCGCTCTGGCCCGGCGGCAGGAACGTCCGGAGGTAGCCGGCGACGGCGTCGAACGGGTTCTCCTGCTTCAGCACGAGGCCGAAGACGCCGGTGGCGAGCAGGATCAGCGGCAGGATCGTGACGAGGACCTTGAAGGCGATGGCCTGCGCCCAGATGAAGACGGGCACCTCGTTGACGCGCCGCCACAGCCCCGCGAGGTAGAACTTCGCGGCGTCCAGCAGCGAGCGCACAGGCGCGGGCAGGGCGGAGGACATAGGGCGGCGGCGGCGGTGGCAGACCCCTTAATATAGACCGTACCTGTTCCGGTCGGGGAGGAGAAGGGAAACGGAGAGAAGAGGGAGGAGAGAGAAGGGAGGGAAAAGATAGAAAGGAGAGAGGAGACAGAAAAGAGAGATCGGGAGAGTGCTCTCTCCTCTTTCTCTTCCCTTTCCTCTCAGCCCTACGCCGTCGCCTTGCGCTCCTCGAGGAGGGGCGGGGCCGTGCCGCGGGCCATGGCACCCGAGACGCGGCACAGGCCGATCGTCTGGCGGCTCGGCAGGTCGAACATCACGTCGAGCATCGTCTGCTCCATCACGCTGCGGAGGCCGCGCGCGCCGGTGCCGAGGGCCTGGGCGCGCGCGACGAAGGCGTCGAGCGCGTCGTCGTCGAAGAGCAGGTCCACGCCGTCCATCGCCAGCAGCTTCTGGTACTGCCGGACGAGGGCGTTCTTCGGCTCGGTGAGGATGCGCTTCATCGCCTCCTCGCTCAGCGGGTCGAGCGCGGCCAAGACCGGCAGCCGGCCGACGAGCTCCGGGATGAGGCCGAACTTGAGCAGGTCGTCCGGCTCGACGTGCTGGAAGATGGCCGGGTCGTTCTTGTCGAAGCGCGCCTCGGCCCCGGCGACGAAGCCGATCTGGGAGGCGCTCAGCCGGCGGGCGATCACGTCGTGCAGCCCGTCGAACGCGCCGCCGACGATGAAGAGCACGTTGCTCGTGTCGAACGGGACGAGGCTCTGCTCGGGGTGCTTGCGCCCGCCCTTGGGCGGGACGCCGGCGACGGTCCCCTCGAGCATCTTCAAGAGCGCCTGCTGCACGCCCTCGCCCGAGACGTCGCGCGTGATCGAGGCGTTGTCGCTCTTGCGGGCGATCTTGTCGATCTCGTCGAGGTAGACGATCCCGCGCTGGGCGCGCTCGAGGTCGTAGTCGGCCGCCTGGAGGAGGTGGCTCAGGATGGACTCCACGTCCTCGCCGACGTAGCCGGCCTCGGTGAGCGCCGTCGCGTCGGAGATCGAGAAGGGCACGTCGAGAATCCGGGCCAGTGTCCGGGCCAGGAGCGTCTTGCCGGTGCCCGTCGGCCCGATCAGCAGGATGTTGGACTTCTCGAGCTCCACGTCGTCGTGGAGGTACTCCTGGGCTTCGAGCCGCTTGTAGTGGTTGTAGACGGCGACGGCGAGGGCGCGCTTGGCCCGGTCCTGCCCGATGACGTACTCGTCGAGGGCCTCCTTGATCTCGACCGGCGCGAGGCGGTGCACGCGCGCGGCGACGGGCCGGCTTGGCGGCGGGTTCAGCACGAGGTCGCCGCGGACGATCCCGGAGGCGTCGTGGATGCAGCGGTCACAGATGTAGACGCCGGGGCCGGCCACCATCGAGGCCACTTCCTGCGCCGTGAGGTTGCAGAACGAACAGCGGATGATGTCGTCGCCGCCGGTGTGCATGGAGTCGGAGCGTAGGTGCGCAGGGGAGAGGAGCGGGCCGTAGTAGTAGATACTGACATCGGCTGCGGAAATGCAACCGTTAAATCGGTAGACGGTGTGTCAGAGGACGGAGGCAGCCTTTGCCCTGGGCACCTGTAGGGACACCATGCATGGTGTCCCTACGCCGTCGGTGGGCGAGGTGCGCTGATCGGGACTGGTTATGCCTGCCGCCCGCGGCCTCGTCAAAAAAGCGGCAGGCTCCCCGCGTCGAGAAGCCTGCCGCCTGTGTGCCGTGGAACGCGGGGTTACTGGAGCAGCGTCACCCGGCGGGTCTCGGCGAAGCGCTCGCCGGTGACGCGGACGAGGTAGACCCCCGAGGCTAGGCGCGCCCCGTCAATCTCGAACGCCTGCGGCACCCCGGCAGCCAACAGGCCGTCGTGGAGGCGGGCCACCTCGCGGCCCATCACGTCGAAGACGACGACCGCGACCTCCTGCGCCTCGGCGACCTCAACGCTGAACTGCGTCCGCCCCGTGAACGGGTTCGGATAGGCCGCGCTCACCGCGTAGACGCCCGGCTGTGCGGTCCCCTCAGTTGCCACCGTCGGCGGGAGGTCGAACGCCTGGGTGCCGTCGGTGACGGAGGACGAGGACCCCTGGTCGGCGCTGAAGCCGAGGCCGCGCTTGGCGAAGGCCTGCCAGATGACGTCGGAGTAAGCCCCATTGTAGAGCACGGTGTCGGCCGCGAGGATGGCGTTGCGGCCGTCGACGAAGCCCGGCGAGCACGGCTGCATCTTCATCCCCTCGGTGACGAGCTGGAGGGCGAGGTTGTTGCCGGCGGTGCCTTCGATGAGGTCGGCGTCGAAGCCTTCCTCGGCGATCAGCCCCCACGTCATCTCCCACAGCATTTCGGCCCAGACGCTGCCGACGCCGTGGGGGACGGCCTCGGTGCGGATGCTATTGTAGGTATGCGGGTTGACCGTCAGGTCGGTCGAGTAGGGGTAGGTCCGGATGCCCTGGCCGTCGGTCGGCTCGAAGCTGACGTAGGTGCCGACCCCGCGGCGCTGCTCGGGCGTGTCGCCCTCGCGCATGGTCATCATCAGGCCGTAGTAGTCGCTCCAGCCCTCGCCCATCTGCTCCTGGTTGCTGAGGCAGCCTGTCACTGACGGGCCGCCGGTGAGGCGGTTCGAGACGCCGTGGCCGTACTCGTGGACGATGATGCCGTTGTCGAGGTCGCTGTCGCGGTTGAGCCTCGGGGTCAGGAACCCTTCGGCCGGTGCGGCCCTGACGAGTCGGAAGCCCGTGCTCTGCTGCACGAAGGCCGAGGGGATCATGGCCTGGTCGCCGACGGCCCCGGCCCCCATCGGGACGAGGTCCTCGGGGTCGCCGGTCTCGCCCGGTCCCGTTCGGGAGTTGTTGTGGATGATGGCGGCAATCGCGCCGGCCGCTTCCGCATTGAGGACCTTGACGCCGAACTCGCAGCCGCCGCGCTCGATGAGGGCGATCTTGCCCGCGACCTCGTCGGCGTTGACGTATTCCTCGCAGCCGCGGTCGGCCCCGTCCTCGCCGTCCTCGCCGGCACCGTCGGAGCTAACGACAGGGACGATCTCGATGGGCGTCGTGTCGGAGCCGAACTCCGGCCCGAAGGTGGACGGGGCCGTGTCGTAGTCTCCGGCGATGCTGTCCGGTGAGGTGATCGTAAAGGTCGGGGGACCCTCCCACTGGAACATCTGCATCCGCGGGCTCGAGCCGTCCGGGCCTGTGCCGAAGTTGGCGTTGTTGGTGCCGCTGCCGTCCTGGGCCTCGGCCTGGACGTAGTCGTTGCCGAGGCCGCCGTTGTCGAAGTTGTTCGCCTGGAAGTTGCCTCCCGCCTCGTCGAAGCCGTAGCGGTAGAGCACGTCGTGGAAGGCGTTGTTCCAGTAGAAGAGGTTCGTGATCGCCACGTCCTGGTACTCGGGCGGCGTGGCAGAGTCGAAGTCCACCTCGAAGTCGAACACGAGGTCGTCGCCGCCGTCGGGGCTGTAGCCGGGGACGTTGTTGGCGTCGCGGTCCTCGTAGGCGTAGGCGTTATTGCCGCGCGTGATGGTATACTGCTGGGAGCCGGTGTCGTGCCAGCCGAGCGGCGAGGCCGCCGGGTCGGCCGGGTCGGTGACGAGCGTGCGCGCGCCGTGGTTGGGCGACTCGGTCGGGACGGCCCACACGTTGTAGGAGGCACCGTCACCGCTGCGTGCCCCGACGAGCGGGCTGGGCGCGACCGGGCGGAGGTCGGCGGGCCGGTGCATCTGCTCGGGCAGCCACTCGTCGTGGACCACCCAGTCGAGCTGTTCGAGGACGGCCCCGGTCTCGGCGTCAATGAGGAGGTTCCACCAGTGCTGGGCGTCGAGCTGGTAAATGGCGAGGTCCCACGTGAGGCGGAGCGTGCCGTCCTCGAGGGCAAAGTAGACGAGCTGCACCGGGATCGGCTCGAGCGACACGCCGGCGTCGCTGAGCACGAGGCGGTGCCGGTCGTCCATCGGCTCGATCACGCTCGGCGCGGCCCCGAGCGCGAGGCCGAGGTGCTGCGCGGCGGCCGCGACGGCGGCCTCCGGCGTGAGGCTCGGCTCGGCGGCGGCCGTGCGCCGCGCCGCGCCGGGGACGAACGTGCTGTGGACGCCAACGACGCGGCCCTCGGGCGTGACGTGGGCGCTGGCGCGCGCGTTGAAGACCTCGACGCCGTGGACCGTCTGGCGGAGGTAGAGGTGGGTCGTGCCGCTGGCGCGGCTGACGTACTCGTCGGTGACGGCTACGTCGGTGAGGTCGGCCTCGCTGAGGCCGAAGGCGGCGCGGTGCGCCGCGAGGTGATCGAGCGCGGTCGAGAGCGCGGGGCTGGGCGCGCCGCGCTGCGCCAGCGCGAGCGGGGCACTGACGGCGAGGACGGCGAGCAGCAGTAGAAATCGTTTCATGGGCCAGGGGGAAGGGGGACGGCGGTGAAGGGAACGGTGACGGAAGAGGATACCAAGAAAGACAGCCTTCCGCAAGGGGGGAAACCGCACTTCGGGCAATGAACCTGCGCATCGCCTGGGGAGGTGCGAGGGACGTGTTCCTCCTGAGGGCGTTCGGATCAAGAAGGGCCGCAGAGGGAGTCTCCGAGCAGCGCCTCGTACCCAATCCGGTTGCTCCGTATGACGCGAGCCATATGGACACTGGCCGTAGGGACACTGGCCGTAGGGACACTGGCCGTAGGGACACAGCGTGCCGTGTCCGCGCAGATCGGCCACGGGGCAGGACAGAACACGTCCTGCCCCTACGACCGCGGGCACGACCGCCCGCTCACCCGTTCCCGTCGCCCAGGCGAACGGCCCGTCGGCGGCGCAGCCGGGCGAGGCCGTAGAGCAAGGGGGCCGCGAGGAGCATCCCTCCGAACACCGGCAGCGCGCCGCTCCCGAAGAGCCCGCGCGCCCGCAGCATCACCCCGATCAGCCCGCCCGCGAGCAGGACGTAGGCCAGGACCGCCGGTAGCCTCCCCGGCTCCGCCTCCGGCCCCGGCTCGCGCCGGAACGGGAGAATCGGCTTGAGCCGGTCGTAGTCCCACGCCAGCAACCAGAGGCAGGCCAGCGTCATCAGCCCGGCAATCGCCCACGTCCCCCGGAAGTGCATCGCCACGGTGAGGACGAAGATGTTCGAGATGATCGGCAGGTAGAGCACGGCCCCGAGCGTCGCGGTGCGCGGGGCGAGCAGCAGCACGCCCGCCAGCACCTGCATCGCCCCGACGAAGGCGTAGAACGCGTGGGCCTGGAAGAAGGCGTCGAAGAAAACCCCGATGGGGCTGTCGCTGCCGAGGACCGTGAACGGGTGGCCGGCGAGCTTGGTCAGGCCGGGCGGGATGAAGCCAGCGGCGAGGAGCACGCGCGCGAGCACGGTGAAGCGCTGGAGCCAGACGCTGCGGCGGACGTCGGCGTGGAGGCGGTCGAGGCGGGCTTCGAGCGACATGGAGCCGGGCGGTCGTGTATGTCCTCCCGGCTACGGCCCGACGCGCCAGGGGTTACGCGCTGAACTTGCGGAAGATCAGCGTCGTGTTGTGCCCGCCGAAGCCGAAGGCGTTCGACATCGCCACGCCCACCGCGCGCTCGACCGGCGCGTTGAACGTGTAGTCGAGGTCGCAGCGCGCGTCCGGGGTCTCGAAGTTGATCGTCGGCGGGATGCGGTCGTGCTGCACGGCCAGCACCGAGGCGATGGCCTCGACGGCGCCTGCGGCCCCGAGCAGGTGGCCGGTCATGCTCTTGGTCGAGGATAGGTTCATCGCGTAGGCGTGGGGGCCGAAGACCTTCTTGATGGCCTCGGTCTCGGCCACGTCGCCGAGCGGGGTGGAGGTGCCGTGCATGTTGAGGTAGTCCACGTCCTCGGGCTGGAGGTCGGCGGTGCGGAGCGCCATGCGCATCGCCAGGGCCGCGCCGAGACCCTCGGGGTGCGGGGCCGAGATGTGGTGGGCGTCGTCGCTCATCCCGAGGCCGACGACCTCGGCGTAGATGTCGGCCCCCCGCGCGGTGGCGTGCTCCAGGCTCTCGAGCACGAGCGCCCCGGCCCCCTCGCCAATCACGAACCCCTCGCGCGTCGCGTCGAAGGGGCGGCTGGCCGTGGCGGGGTCGTCGTTGCGGGTCGAGAGAGCGCGCATCGCGCCGAAGCCGCCGACGCCGATCTTCGTGATGGGGGCCTCGGTGCCGCCGGAGACGATCACGTCGGCCAGCCCGTTGCGGATCAGCAGGAAGGCGTCGCCGATGGCGTTGTTGCTCGTGGCGCAGGCGCTGACGGTGGCGTAGTTCGGCCCCATGAAGCCGTGGCGCATCGCGATCAGGCCCGGCGCGATGTCGAGCACCATGTAGGGCACGAAGAACGGCGAGAGGCGGCGCGGCCCGTCCTCGTGGGAGACGACCACCTGGTCCTGGAACAGCTTCATCCCCCCGATCCCCGAGCCGAAGACGACCCCGACCTGCTCTTTCTCCTCCTGGGATAGCGCCGTGGAGTCGAGGCCGGCGTCGGCGAGCGCCTGGTCGGCCGCCACGAGGGCGTACTGCGCGAAGGCGTCCATCCGCCGGGCTTCTTTGTGGTCGAGGTAGTCGGCCGCGTCGAAGCCTTTGAGCTCGCAGGCGAAGGTAGTGGCGAAGCCGTCGGTATCGAAGTAGGTGATGGGGGCCGCGCCGCTCTCGCCGCGCATCATGGCCTCCCAGAACGTCTCGGCGGTGAGGCCGATCGGGGTGAGGGCACCGAGGCCGGTGACGACCACGCGGCGGCCGGGGGGGAAGGGGGCCATGGCGAACGGGGATCGGCCGGAGCGGGCGGTCCGGCTCTGGCGCTCTAGCGAAAAGAACCTCTAGCGAAAAGAACGGGGACCAGAGGAGACGGCGAGGCCGAGGGCGGCTGGCCCTCGCGTCGCCTGCGCTCCCCGTCCCCGCAGCGTCGGGCGGTCGGCGGTGGGCCGAGCCCGCACGGAAGCACTACGTGCGGTTGGCCTCGACGTAGCTGACGGCGTCGCCGACGGTGGCGATCTTCTCGGCGTCCTCGTCGGGGATCGTCATGTCGAACTCCTTCTCGAACTCCATGATGAGCTCGACGGTGTCGAGGGAGTCGGCCCCGAGGTCGTCCTGGAAGGAGGCCTCCGGGGTGATGTCGCTTTCGTCGACGCCGAGCTTTTCGACGATGATCGAGGTGACGCGGGCTTTGGTGTCAGCCATGGCTGGAGAGGGTGAGCTGGAAAAGGCGGGAGAGGGGGCCGCACACGGCGTACGGAGGCGGGCCGCGGCGAGGAGCAAAAGCTACGGTGGCGCGCCTTCGAAAGCAATCCGCCAGGCTCCGGCTCCGGCGCGCGCGCTGCGAAGTTCCGGTTAGAACGGGAGGCTGCGGGCGCGGTTGCACCCGGCCGGCTGGATGCTCGCCGCAACATAGACTATTTTCGCTCCCTTCTCTTCCCCCTCGACGCTACGCGCATGGCCTACCTCTTCACCTCCGAGTCCGTCTCCGAGGGCCACCCGGACAAGGTCTCCGACCAGATCTCCGACGCCCTCCTCGATGCTTTCCTCACGGACGACCCCGCCAGCCGCTGCGCCATCGAGACGCTCTGCACGACCGGCCTCGTCGTCGTCTCGGGCGAGGTCACGAGCGAGACCTACGTCGACGTCCAGGAGGTCGCCCGGCGGACCATCGAGGAGATCGGCTACACCGACCCGGCGCTCCGCTTCGACGCGCGCTCCTGCGGCGTCCTGGTCACCATCCACGAGCAGAGCCAGGACATCGCCCGCGGCGTCGTCGCCGCCGAGGCCGGCGGAACCGGCGGCGACGGCGAGGCCAAGCTCAGCGGCCAGGGGGCCGGCGACCAGGGCATGATGTTCGGCTACGCCTCGAACGAGACCGACGAGCGGATGCCGCTCGCGCTCGTCTGCGCCCACGGCCTCGTCAAGCGCCTCGCCGACATCCGCAAGGCCGGCGAGGGCCCGGAGGCGGGCCTGATGCCTTACCTCCGGCCCGACGCCAAGAGCCAGGTCACGGTCGAGTACGAGGACGACCGCCGCACCGTCCGCCGCATCCACACCGTCGTCGTCTCGACCCAGCACGACGAGGCCGTGACGCTGAAACAGATCGAGGCCGACGTCCGCGCGCACGTCCTCCCGGCCGTCCTGCCGGCGCACCTTCTGGATGACGACCTCATCCTGCACGTCAACCCGACCGGCCGCTTCGTCGTCGGCGGGCCGCACGGGGACACGGGGCTGACCGGGCGCAAGATCATCGTGGATACCTACGGCGGCAAGGGCGCGCACGGTGGCGGCGCGTTCAGCGGCAAGGACCCCTCGAAGGTGGACCGGAGCGCGGCCTACGCCGCCCGCCACGTCGCCAAGAACCTCGTCGCGGCCGGGCTGGCCGAGGAGGTCCTCGTCCAGGTCGCCTACGCCATCGGGGTCGCCGAGCCGGTCTCGATCGACGTCCACACCTACGGCACCGGCGTGGTGCCGGACGCCGCGCTCGTCGCCGCCGTGCAAGACACGTTCGACCTCCGCCCGCAGGCCATCATCCAGCGGCTCGACCTGCTCCGCCCGGTCTACCGCTCGACCGCCGCCTACGGCCACTTCGGCCGCGAGGGGTTTTCGTGGGAGGAGCTCGACGCGGTGGACGCGCTCCGGCAGGCCGCCGGTGCCCTCGCCTAGCCGACGATGAACCGCGCTGCCCTCCTGCCCGCCGCCGTCCTCGCGCTCGGCCTCGTCGGGGCCGCGCTCGTCTTCGGGCTGTTCTTCTACCACGCCCGCGACACCGGCGACACCGTGCAGACCGTCGGGGCCGCGACCGAGCTCTTCACCGCCGACGTGGCGAAGTGGCGGCTTTCGCTCGCCCTCCAGACGGGGCTGGGCGACCAGCAGGCCGGCTACCGCGGCCTCGCCGACGACGTGGGCGCGCTCCGCGCCCAGCTCCGCGGCCTCGGGCTGCCCGACAGCGGCGTCACCGTGCAGCCGCCGAGCGCCAACCCGGTCTACGACAACAGCGGCACCATGGTCGGCTACCAGGTCCAGCAGGCGCTCTTCGTCGTCTCCGGCGACGTGGACGAGATCGAGTCGCTCGCCCTCGACCCGGCCTCGCTGCAGACGGGCGGGGCGTCGCTCCAGTCGTCCTCGCTCGACTACTTCTACTCCGACCTCGACCGGCTCAAGCGGAGCCTGCTGGCACGGGCCACTGACGACGCGCGGGCGCGAGCCGCCGAGATCGTCGGTGCCGAGGTCGAGCACATGACCGAGGCGCGGGCCGGGGTCTTCCAGATCACCGAGCCGTACTCGACCGAGGTGAGCAGCTACGGGATGCACACCACCGCCACGCGCCGCCAGGAGATCACCGTCACCGTCCACGCGACCTTCGACGTGAACTGAGCACGCGGCACCACTACGTCCGTTAAGAAGCGGCGCAGCCAAAACCTGCGCCCCGCCTCGGCGTTTTCCCCGACCTGACCCCAAACTTCACACTCCGAACCTCCTACCCGACATGGACCACAAAGAAGGACGTTACAAAGTCAAAGACCTCGCGCTCGCCGACGCCGGCCGGATGCGGATCGAGTGGGCTGAGAGCCGGATGCCGGTCCTGATGCGGCTCCGCGACGAGTACGCCCAGAGCAAGCCGTTCGAGGGCTACAAGAT
Source organism: Rhodothermales bacterium (assembly GCA_038232975.1). GTDB lineage: Bacteria > Bacteroidota > Rhodothermia > Rhodothermales > JANQRZ01 > JANQRZ01. Next base: position 9,328 of record JBBSMV010000002.1, on the reverse strand, counting down.
CACCGGCTGCCTCCACGTCACGAAGGAGACCGCCGTCCTCATCGAGACGCTCGCCGCGTGCGGGGCCGAGGTCGCCTGGAGTGGCTGCAACCCGCTCTCGACCAACGACGAGGTCGCCGCCGCGCTCGCTGCCGGGCCGAAGGGCGACGGCCACGGCGTCGAAATCTACGCCTGGTACGGGCAGGACACCGAGGGCTTCTACTGGTCCATTGACCGGACGATTGACAAGACCCCGGACACCACGCTCGACGACGGGGCCGACCTCATCTTCCGCGTCCACTCCGCCTTCCCCGAGAAGGCCGACGACATCATCGGCGGCTCCGAGGAGACCACGACCGGCGTCCACCGCCTCCGCGCGATGGCCGACGACGGCAAGCTGCTCTACCCCGTCTACGCCGTCAACGACGCCGAGACGAAGTGGGACTTCGACAACGTCTACGGCACGGGGCAGTCCACGCTCGACGGCGTCCTGCGCGCCTCCTCCGTCCTGATCGCCGGCAAGAACTTCGTCGTCGCCGGCTACGGCCACTGCGGGCGCGGCGTGGCGATGCGGGCGAAGGGCATGGGCGCGAACGTCATCGTCACCGAGATCAAGCCGACGGCCGCGCTCAAGGCCACGCTCGACGGGATACGCGTGATGACGATGGAGGAGGCCGCGAAGGTCGGCGACATCTTCGTGACTGCCACCGGCATGAAGGACGTCGTCCGCGGCGAGCACTTCGTGAACATGAAAGAAGGGGCCATCGTCTGCAACACCGGGCACTACGACGTGGAGCTCAACCTCAAGGAGCTCGCCGAACTGAGCACGGACACCCGAATGATCCGCACCGACAACCGCGAGTACACCCTCGAGAACGGGCGCAAGGTCTACGTCCTGGCCGACGGCCGCCTCGTCAACCTCGCCGCGGCCGAGGGGCACCCCTCCGAGGTGATGGACATGAGCTTCGCCAACCAGTTCCAGGCCCACCTGAGCCTCGTCCGCAAGCACGAGGCCGGCGAGGCGATGCCCAAGGCGGTGATGGACCTGCCCGAGGAGCTAGATCAGCAGATCGCCCGCGTGAAGCTCGAGACGATGGGGCTGCAGATCGACGCGCTCACCGACGAGCAGGTCGCCTACGCCACGGACTACTCGGCCGGCACCTGATACCAGAGGGTTTTCTATTCTCTCGTGCTTCGCGGCGTGAATGCAGCAGATGCACACCAGATCGTATCGGCGTGGGAGCAGCAGGGCGCGGAAGCGCTGGGCGCGCTGGCCGAGGTGGAGGCCGAAGAGCGAGCAGAGACGTTCCGCAAAGCCGTCGAGGCGAGCGGGCGAGGGCGGGAGAAAGGATCGCTCTTTGGAGGACTCCTCGAAGCACGGCTCGGGACTGCCGGGTTGCGCGCTCACATCCGCTCGCTGCTGGCGCGACTCCAGACGGTCCCTGTTCGGGGCAGCACCCGAAGCCTCTACGACGCGCTCGTCTTCATCGCGGCGTGCCACTGCGGGCGGGGGCCGGGCCTCAGCCTGAACGTGCTGGCGGACCTGCTGGGGATCGACCACGCCTGGGTGAGGTCGGCGGTGATGCGCCCGCTCGGTGAGGAAGCCGCCGCCGTGGGCGGAGCCGCGAGCGCCCAGACGCGCCACCCCCGCGTGGCCGAAGCCATCCTGACTGAGGTGGAAGCCTCGTTCGATACGGACCTCGCAGAGGTCTGGACGGCCATCGTTCACCAGACGATTCAGACCGGGCGAACCGAGAGGCTGGACGTACAGAGCTTCAACTATATCGCCCACGCAGGCCCGAAGCTCGCCCAAGACCTCGACGGCGTTCTGCCGAAGGAGCGCCGCCGCGACGTGGCCCTCGCCGCCGCTCAGGAAGGCATGGACGCCCAACCCGAACGGCTCGATGCTGTCGTAGACCTCGCCCGGACGCACCGCACGCTGAGGCAGCCCGCCGAGGGGGCAGCCGCACTTCGCAAGCGCCGCGCTGCTGTAGACCGAGATCGAGGCTACTGGTACGAGTGGGGGACGTGTGAGGGGCACGCGGACAACCCCGCCGCCGATGCGTGGCTTCAGGGCCTCTCGCTCTCTGACCATCTGAATCCGGCACCCGTCACGGACCAACAAGTAAAGCTCTCCTGCGCCGGGTTGGGCGTAGCGTTCGGCAAGCTGGCGGCTGGGGGAGGCGATGCGTTTGCCCGCGCACTCCGAGCGGTTGCCGTCGTCGGCATGGCCGGGCTGGAAGCCGAGGAAGTCCAGAGACCCTGGAAGGACCACACGACACGGGGCTATTTCACCAAATACCACCGGCAGGCGGAGACCCTCGGCACGCCGGAGCCGTCCGGGCTATCGGAGGCAGTGGATTGGCTCCGGGCGGGCGTCCGCGCCGCACACGCGCACCTCGAAGACGAGGAACTCGCCGCGCTCATCGCGCCGGGGGCCGTCACGTTCCTCTCGCTCCGCGCCTGCCTCGGAGTCGCGGGTGACATCGGAGGTCAACCCGCGGCGAAGCCACGTCCGAAGCCCCCGCGTCCTCCGCTGAGAGATCGAAGGCCGGCAGACGAGCGTTGACCGACTGAGGCTGTCGGCCGCGCCGAGCCGGACCCGTGCAGCTCTCCCGTTTCAGCCTTCACCGGCTTCGCGGAGCACCTGCTCGTAGAACGCTCGTCCCAGTCGGAAGTCGTGCTTCTCGATCAGCGCGTCGAGGATGGGGCGGACGGCGGGGATCAGCTTCTCGCGCTTGGCAATCGCCAGCAAGCCCGCCGTGCCGAGGACGGGCAGGCCGAACCCGGCGGCGGCTTTGCGCCCGCGCCGCTCATCCATGAGCAGGAGAACGTCGGGCAGAGTTTGCGCCAGGACCAGCGCTTCGGCCTCGCCCCAATCCAGGCCCCGGAGGAGCAGCCGCCGAACGGCAGCGCGGTCTTCGACGGTCTCCTCACGAAGCCATTCGGGTCGCTGACCGAACTCGGCGACGACGGCGTGTGGCGCAACGATCTCACCGTAGAGACGCGGCAAGACCTCCAAAATTGCCACCCGGTCGAGGGCGATCAGACACGATGCATCGGTGACGACAATACGACTCACGGGGACCGTGTCTCCTTCTCCTCGAAATGGGCGCGGATCGTCTCCATCTCCCGCGCGAAGTCCTCGTCATCGTCGTAGATGTAAGCGGGAATGCCGCGCTCGCGGAGGGCATCGAGGAAAGCGCGATAGCTGACCCCGGCGATCTCGGCACCTTTTCCGACAGCGACCTCGTCCTCCTGGAAGAGGGCGATGGCGAGGAGGAGGCGGGCGCGGGCTTCGTCAACGTGGGGCGGGAGGTCGAGCGTGAGCATAGGTCTTAACCGAGTCGTGTAGGTAGCCAAACGTCGCAGGGTTCCGAAAGTGCCGTCAGTCTACGGAGATGCGGCCGAACATGGCGATGGACCTGCCGGAGGAGCTCGACCAGCAGACCGCGCGCGTGAAGCTCGAGACCATGGGCCTCTCGATTGACGTGCTCACCGACGAGCAGGTCGCCTACGCCACCGACTACTCGGCTGGCACCTGATCTCAGAGGACAGCGAACAGAAAGCAGAGGGCCGTCTCGCATCGCGCGGGGCGGCCCCGACCGTAGGAGATCCCTGACAACGACGGGCTATAGTGGGCACTGGAGGCCGAGAGATATACGGATGTACTATTTCAAATACGCGCTGCTTACTTTGACCCCAGGCCACTCAACCGAGCCTCCGGCTCCACACCCGTGCCTTATGCTGTCCGTGTTGACCCTGGGTCCCGCTCCGCTCTGATCCGCATGACCGGAACGGTCGGCATGACGGAGATCATGGCGGCCTACCGCGAGGTGGTCACGCATCCCGCCTGGGAGCACGGCTTCTCTATCCTTACCGACGTGAGCACCCTCCATGCGCTCGACGTGCTCCTCGAGGACATCGAGACGTTCGAGGCCGAGGTGGGGACGCTCGCGGCGCTGCGGGGTCCCGGCCGCTCTGCTCTGGTTACGACGAACCCGGCCATTCACCTCAACGCGCTCCTGCTCGCCCGCAAGGGCCGGCGTTCCGAGGGGTGGGTGTTCCGCGTCTTCGGCCGCCGCGACGAGGCCGAGGCGTGGCTGGCGGCGGAGGGACATGGCGCAGCGCCCGACTGATACCAAATCCGTTGATCCGTAGGACACTGGCCGTAGGGACAGGGCGCGCCCTGGCCTGCCCCGTGGCCGATCTGCGCAGACACGGCACGCCATGTCCCTACGACTGCAGGCAGAGGCGGAGGGCAAACCTACCCGGTCTATTCGGACTTAGTATGAGAGCAAGAGACGGTTCCGATGGATCAGGCTGTGCGAGTGGTCGCGCGGCGTCTCCGAGCACGGGGTGACGGGCCTCAGCGGGTAAGGGTGACGCGGCGCGAGAGCACGAGCGCCTGCCCCGCGCCCGCCGCAGGGCCGCCGGCCGTGGCGCGGACGAGGTAGGTCCCGGGGGCGAGGCCCCGGCCGTCGAGGCGGAGCGGGTGGGGGCCGGGCGGCAGCGGGCCGTCGTGGAGCACGGCAACGCGGCGGCCGAGCGCGTCGAAGACCTCGACCGTGGCGTGCTCCTGGCCGCGCCCGAGGCGGAGCGTGAGCGTCGCCGCCGAGCGGAACGGGTTCGGGTAGGCCTCGGAGAGCCAGGGGGCCGCGTCCTCCTCGGCCGCCGCTCGCGCCAGCGCGCTCGCCGTGGTGTCGGCCGGGGCAGGCCCGCCGTCCGGGCCGTCCGCCGCCGCGAGGCCGGGGGCCGTCACCCGGAGCACGAGCGGGACGGCGACGGCCGGGCGCGCCGGGTCGTTCGAGGCGACGGTCATCTCGGCGGTGTAGAGGCCGGGGGCGAGGCCGGCCGCGTCGAAGGTAACCGTCACGCGCTCCTCCTCTCCCGAGGCGGTCCGCCCCGTCTCCGGTGCCGCCGTCGCCCACGACGCCACGAGGCGCACGGCCAGCCCGCTGCGGACGTAGGGCTCGTTGTAGGCGATCTCCAGCCCGGTCGCCGCCGCCGGGGCCTCGATCCCTACGGTCGCCTCCGCGAGCTCGCCGTCCATCCGCCGGTACTGGAAGAGGACCTTGCCGCTCGCGTAGAGGATCACCTGGAACGTGTAGAACCCCTCGATGGGGCCGGCGGACCCGCTCTTCGTGACGTCGGTCCACTGCACGACGAACCGGCCGTCGCCGAGGTCCTGGTAGCGCGCCTTCCCCTCCTTCGGAAAGTCGAGGCTCGTCCAGAAGGGCGCGACGTAGCTGTCGGGCCGTTGCGGATCGGGGATCGGCTTGTTGAGGAACGAGAAGAAGAAGGACGACGGCGGGCCGAACTGGAGGAACCCGCTGGTCCACACCGTTGCCGTCGTGTGCCTGCTCCCGTAGAACGGGAAGCGGAACGGGAGCGTCACCTCCTGCCTGTACTTGTCGCCGAACTCCAGGGCCGTGCCGGTCTCGGCGATGTCTACGAAGTCGTAGGCGGGGCCGGCGGGGTCGTCCGAGTCCGTCCACCGGTAGCCGTAGGCGTCGGGGCCGCCGCGGCGGAGGGGCGGGCCGCTACGCGCTGCGGCGGTGCCTTCCACGTTCACGCCAAGCTGAGCCGGAGGCTTCTCCTCGTCCGGCCCGGCGCGCAGCGGGGTCCAGGGCGAGGCCGGAGGCGCATCGAAGGCGACCCCCCAGACCAGGTCGCTCGTCCCGGTGTTGCCGATGGTAAACGAAGCCGTCGCCTGCTGGCCGCTGGGCACGGCGACCACGATGGGAGCTGTGGGCACGGCGACCACGGGCGGCGGACGCGTCGTCGCCGAGGCCGGGTTCGAGAGGCCCGAGGGGTTGCCGCTGTCGTCGGTGGCCTGGACGGTAAAGTAATAGGTGGTCGAGAAGTCGAGGTCGGCGATGGCGAAGTGCTCGCGGGTGCCGGCGGCCTGGGGGCGCGGCTCGCCCGTCGCTTGGGTCGCCACGGAGAACTGGGCGTCCGTGAGGATGGGACCGGTCGTCGAGTAGCGGATGTCGTAGCGCTTGGCGGTGCCGCTCGCGCCGTCGTCGCCGGTGGCCGTCCACGCGAGCGCGACGCCGAGCGCGGTGGGCGCGGCGGCGAGGTCGGTGATCGGGGCCGGCGGGATGCCCTCGGGCACCGAGAAGTCCTCGAGGTTGTCGGTATTGGTGAGCGAGGAGCCTTGCTCGGCCCCGACGCCGAGGCCGCGGCGGGCGAACCCCTTCCAGAGCAGCTCGGTGTAGCGGCCGCCGTAGAGCGCCTGGTCGGCCGCGAGGATGCCGTTGCGGGCGTCGACGAAGCCGGGGTCGCACCGGGTCAGCTTCATCCCCCCGATCACGAGGTTCAGCATGACCTGGTTGCCGGCGGTACCGCCGGCGTCGTAGACGTTGCGGCTGAACCCGTAGGCATCGATGAGGTCCCACATCACCTCCCACAGGACCGTAGCCCAGACCGCCCCGACGCCATGCGGGATGATCGCCGTCTGCGTCGAGGCGTAGGTCAGCGGGTTGTCGGCGAAGTCGGTCGAGTAGGGGTAGACCCGCACCCCGGAGCCGGTCGTGGGCTGGCCGAGGACGTAGGTGCCGAGGCCGCGGCGGGTGGTGCGGGTGTCGCCGGGCCGGGTCGTCAGCAGGAGGGCGAGCAGGTCGCTCCAGCCCTCGCCCATCTGCTCCTGGACGCTGAAGATGCCGAGGCAGGTGACGTTCGAGGGGCCGCCGACGAGGCGGTTCGAGACGCCGTGGGCGTACTCGTGGAGGATGATGCCGTTGTCGAGGTCGCTGTCGCGGCGGACGCGGGTGTAGTCCCAGGCGTACATCTGCATCCGCGGCTTCTCCCCGTCGGGGGGCGTGTAGAAGTTGGCGTTGTCGGTGCCGCTGCCGTCCTGGGCCTCGGCGCGGACGGCGTCGCCGCCCAGGCCGCCGCGGCCGTGGTTGACGGTCTGGAAGTTCCCCGCCCACTCGTCGAAGCCGTAGTGCCAGAGCACGTCGTGGGCGAGGTTGTTCCAGTAGAACAGGTTCGTGACCGCCGCCGGGCCGTAGGCGTTCGGGTCCCGGCGGAGGTCGAGGGGGAAGTCGAACCGCAGCGCCCGCCCGCCGTCGGGCGAGCCGCCGGGGTCGGGCCGGTTGTTGGCGTCGCGGTCGAGGTAGGCGTGGGCGTTGTTGCCCTCGGTGGTCGTGGTGAGCGTGGTGGTGAGGGTCCCAGGCTGGGGGCTGATGCGGTGCCAGCCGAGCGGCGAAGCCAACGGGTCGGCGGGGTCGGTGACGAGCGTGCGCCCATCGGCAGGCGGGGCGGGCTTGGCGTCGTCGGGGCTGGCGGCCGGGGCGGCGTAGACGCGGTAGGAGGGGGAGGAGGAGGGTGGGGGTGTGGGCGGCGGGTGGGGGTGAGGGGGGGAGGCCGCCTCGCCGTCAGCATAGCGGGCCGGTGCGGTGCCGGGGCCGAAGTGGTCGTGCGCGACGAGGTCGGTCTTCGCCAGCACCCGACCGCTCGTGGCGTCCACGTACCCGAGCCAGTAGTGCTGGCTGCTCCGCTCGTAGAGGCCGACCTCCCACGCGAGGTGGAGCCGGTCAGCGGCGTCGAGGTGGTAGACGAGGCGGGCCGGGACCGGCTCCTGCGCCACGCCGCCGTCGGAGAGCCGGAGGGCCTGTCCCCCCCGCGCGCGAGCCTCGGTGGTGAGGACGCGGAATGGCTCCGTCGGCACCAGGCCGGCGGCACGGGCGAGGGCCTCGGCGGCGGCCTCGGCGGGCACCGACGGCGCTACGGCGAGCGCCCGCTCCGCCAGCCCGGCGGCCCCGCCCCCGGCGGCGTGGCCGACCCGCCCCGCCGGGTCGAGCGCGACGACGAAGTTGGCCTCGGCGATCTCGATGCCGTGGGCGCGCTGGCGGAGGTAGACGTAGGCGGTGCCGGAGCGGCGGTCGGTGTAGGCGTCGGTCACGGCGAGGTCGGCGAGGTCGTCGGCCGACAGCCCGTAGCGGAAGGCGTTGCGCTGGAGGTGGGCCGTCGCCTCGTCGGCGGCTCGCTGGGCGAGGGCGCAGGGGGCGGCGAGGAGAGCGAGGGCCAGCAGGCAGAGGGAGCGGGTGCGCATGGGCGGGGGGAGCGGAGTGAGGGCGGGCTCTATGATACCATAAAAGGGGAGGCTCGAAACGTGTGCTGGGAGCAGAGCGCCGGAGCCAAACCAACGGAGGGGCAGCGGGTATAACCCCATGACTTTCACCACCCCCTATCTCTCCTCTCACCTCCCCTCCGCCATGAGCATCCAACTCAAGCCCCTCGAGCAGCAAACCCTCGTCATCACCGGTGCCTCCAGCGGCATCGGCCTCACCACGGCGCTCGAAGCCGCCCGCCACGGTGCCCGCCTCGTCCTCGTCGCCCGCGCCCCCGACACCCTGGAGGCCGCCGCCGAGCAGTGCCGCGCCCAGGGGGCCGAGGTCGAAACCGTCGCGGCCGACGTGGCCGACCGCGCCGTGCTCGACCTGGTCGCCGAGCGGGCGGTCGAGCGGTTCGGCGGGTTCGACACGTGGGTCAACAACGCCGGGGTCTCGGTCTACGGCGAGATCAAGGACGTCCCCGAGGAGGACGCGCGCGGCGTCTTCGAGACGAACTACTGGGGCACGGTCCACGGCAGCCTCGTCGCCGCCGAGCACGTCCGCCGCCGCGGCCCGAGCGCGTATGGCGTCGCCCTGATCAACCTCGGCAGCGTGGTCTCGGACCGGGCGATCCCGCTCCAGGGGCACTACAGCGCCTCGAAGCACGCCATCAAGGGGTTCACCGACGCCCTCCGCATGGAGCTGGAGAAGGAGGGCCTGCCTATCTCCGTCACCCTCGTCAAGCCCTCGGCGATTGATACGCCCTACCCCGAGCACGCCGCGAACTACATGGACCGCGAGGCCGCCCTCCCCGAGCCGACCTACGCCCCCGAGGTCGTCGCCCGCGCGGTCCTGGGCGCGGCCGAGGACCCCATCCGCGACGTGACCGTCGGCGGCAAGGACGGGATCATGGCGGTCCTCGGCGGCCTCTTCCCCGGCCTCACCGACAAGCTCATGGAGGCGAGCTTCTTCGAGCAGCAGAAGGGCGACGCCCCGTTCCGAGGGGACCGCCACGGCACCGTGCAGGAGCCGGGCGGCGGCCCCCCGCGCCGCCGAGGCACCGCCGAGGGGCACGTCTTCAAGTCGAGCCTCTACACGCAGGCGCAGCGGCACCCGCTCGCCGCGGCCGGCCTCGCCGCGGCAGCCGGCCTCGCCCTCGCCGCCCTCAACCGGAACTGACGTCCCCCCACCTCAGCCGAAGCGGTCGGGGCGGAACGGGGCCGGGTCGAACGGCGGCGGCGCGCCCGTGACGAGGGCGGCGACGAGGTCGCCCGTGGCCGGCGCGAGTG
>JBBSMV010000001.1:0-39497 GCA_038232975.1 Rhodothermales bacterium | reverse complement strand
GAGGGTGGCGACTGTCAGGGCGGCCCCCATAGCCAGCGAGTTCCGGGGATGCCGTGCGAGGACCGGGCTGTACCGGACGGGGTTCTCGATCCACCGATACGAGGCTTCCGCCAGCCCGAGCGAGACCGCGACGAGGGCGAGCCGCCCCGCCAGAGACAGCGAGGGCACGAGGCTCGCCCCGAAGACGAGCACCGGCCAGTGCCAGAGGTACCACGAGTACGACAGCTTCCCGACGGCTTGGAGGGGCCGGAGCGAGAGCAGGCGGTTCACCGAGCCGGCCTCCTCCGCTCCCCCAGCCCGGAGCAGCACGACCGTCGCGAGCACGGGGACCAGGGCGGCGACACCCGGGAAAGGCGTCCGGTGGCCGTAGAGCGTGGTGGCGGCCCCGAGCGCGAGCAGCGCGCCCCAGCTCAGCAGGCCCATCACCGCCTCGGGCCGCGCGGGATTGAGCTTCCTGCGCGGCCACCGACTCGCGGGCACCAGCACCGCGAGGCCCCCGGCCCCGAACTCCCAGGCTCGCGTGGGCGACAGGTAGAACGCCCACACGCCCTGGGCGTGCGTCAGGTAGAGCGCGAGCGCGAACGAGAGGGCAGTCGTCACCCCCAGCACGAGCAGAAGTCTTCGGGGATCAGGCGCGCGCCGCCGCGAGACCAGGCCCAGGCCGAAGAGCACGAGCCACGGCCAGACCAGGTAGAACTGCTCCTCCACGCTCAGCGACCACGTGTGGAGGAGCGGGTTCGTCTCGGCACCGGCTCCGTGGTAGTCCACCGCCCGGTACGCGAAGTCTACGTTGCTGACGTAGAGTGCCGTGGTCGCCCACGTCCTGGCGAGCGACCGCTGCTCGAACGGGGCGTAGAGCCACGCCATGACGACGAGCGTGCCGAGCAGCACGACCGCCATGGCCGGCAGTAGCCGGCGCGCGCGGCGGGCGTAGAACCTCGCTAGGTCAATGCCCCCTTCGCGCTCGGCCTCGTTGACGAGGAGCCACGTGATGAGGTACCCGGAGAGCACGAAGAAGACGTCAACGCCGATGAACCCGCCCTCGAACCCCGGCACCCCGGCGTGGAAGGCGACGACGATGAACACGGCGACGGCCCGCAGCCCCTCGATGTCGGGGCGGTACCGCGGCCGGCGCGTCAGCCACGCAGACCGCTCTGGGCTTCTCTCCCCTCGCTCTATGGTGTGCGGCAACGCCAAGCTAGAATACCCTCTTGCAGCTCCCGGCCAGGTCCTGGCGGAGGCGGCCTACCGCGCGCCGCTTCGCCGGGAGGCGCGGGTCCCGAAAGCTACGGCTCAAGGACTCGGGCTAGGGCGGCCCCGGCTGGCCTCGCCGCACGCGGTCGCCCGCACGAAATCCAGCATGGCCGGGGCGGCGGTCTGGTCGTCGCGGCTGAGCGTGAGCACGATCCGCTCGTGGCTCTGCCTCGGCACGACGACGACGACGCTCTCGGCCCCGGCCTCGCCCAGCGCGGCGTCGAGGAGCCGGGACTGGCGCTGGAGGGCGCGGCTCTCGCCGCCGGCGTAGAGGACCAGGAACGGCGGTGCGGTGGCGTCGGCGAACCGGATCGGCGAGGCATCGGTCTGCCAATCCGGGTCGGTGCCCCCCGCCTTCGCGGGGGCAGGCTCGGGGTTGAAGCGGCGGGCGTAGTAGCCGGGGTCGTTGCTGAGGGCGTAGGTCTCTTCGTCGATGAGGTCGTAGCCCGCGCCGCTGACGGCGATCACGCCGCAGACGCGCTCGCGCGAGGCTCCGGCAGCGGCGAGCGCCTCGGGGTCGAGGGCGACGCGCGCGGCGAGCTGCGCCCCGGCCGAGTGGCCCATGAGGAAGAGTGCGTCGGGGTCGCCGCCGTAGAGCGCGATGTGCTCGGCGACCCACGCCACGGCGCGCGCCACGTCGGTGATCTGCTCCGGCCAGCCCACGCTCGGGAGCAGCCGGTAGTTGACCGTAACGGCCCCGATTCCGCGGCTTGCGAAGAAGCGCCCGATGTTGCCGTAGACGTCGGCCCCGCCGAAGGCGAGGTCTTTGTCGCCCTCGGTCCAGCCGCCGCCGTGAACGAAGACGACGGTCGGCCACGGGTCGGTGCGGACGCTGTCGGGGGTCGGCAGGAAGAGGTCGAGACGGTGCTTCTCCGAATCGGAGCCTTCGACGTAACGGAGGTCGTGGAGCACCTGCGCCTCGGGCAGCTCGGCCTCCTCGTAGACGAGCCCGATCCCGAGGCCGTAGACGACGGCGCATCCGCTCGCCGAGAGCGCGCAGGCGAGGAGCCAGAGACCGCGCATCAGGCCGCGGCGGGGCGAGGCAGAGCGGGCTGCACGGCTCCCTCGGCCTCGCCCCGCCGGAGCGCCAACGCCTCGCGCCACGCGTGCGTGAGGAAGGAGTAGTCGAGCGCCTCGGTCTCGTCGCCGAGGTCGCGCCGGGCCTGGAAGCCGAGGTCCACAGGCGAGAGGCTGGCGAGCGGCGCGCTCGAGAGGTCGAGGATGCGGGCACGCAGCAGGCCGCGCCGGAACCCGCCGTGGAGCTGGCCGAGGACGCAGTGCGACCCCTCGCTCAGCTCCAGCGTCGCCGGGTCGAGCCGACCGTGCCAGCCGGGGTCGGCAGCGTCGAGGTAGGCCGCGCCGCGCCCGGCCCGGCGGCGGGCCGCCTCGAGGGTGACGGAGAGCACCTGCCGCTCGCGGCGGCGGTGGCGGTAGGCAGTGAGTGCGCGCTGAAGCATGAGAGGGCGGGTCAGTGTCTCCCCTCTACCACCCCGACACGCGGAGGTTCTGCACGGCCGCCCCGTGCGCGAGGCGGACAGATTTTCGCCCCACCCCCTCCATCCCGCTGCGCCTTCTCAGCCTACCCCGCGACGCCAGGCGAGGCGGGAGCTGTTCGATGAGAACACACGAAACCCACGTTGTGCGCTCCCGTGTGACGCCCCGCACCGCGACGGCGCGCAGACCGGCGCTGCCGCTCCGGTGCCTTCGGCGTCCCTTCGGATGCTCTTTCCCACGAACCCGACCCACTCTGACCTATGCAGCTCTCCCGCTTTCTCCTGATCCTGTCCCTGGCAGGCCCCCTCGCCCTCCTCGGCTGCGACAGCGACGACGGTGACGACGTCACCGACGACAGCTCGCAGACCTTCACGGTAAACTTCCAGCCGCTCAACGGCAGCGGCGTCAGCGGCACCGCCACCCTCACGCTCTCCGACGAAGACGACCTCTTTAGCGAAGACGACGACCGCTTCATCGTCGAGATCAACGCTACCGGGCTCGGCGACGTCGCTCACGCCCAGCACATCCACGCGCTCGCGCAGTGCCCGACGATGGCGGGCGATGCCAACGAAGACGGCTTCCTCGACGTGGTCGAAGGCACGCCCACCTACGGCGGCATCATCGTCCCCCTAGACGACGACCTCTTGGACAGCGCGGCGAACGGCTTTCCCACCGGCACCACGATCGCCTACGAGGCGTCCGCCGACTTCGACGCGTTCTTCGACGTCTACGACGGCGAGGACGACAACGAGGACGATCCCTTCACCACGTTCGGTGACGCGATCAACCTCGGCGGCCGGACCATCGTGCTGCACGGGGTGCGGGCCGACATGGAGCTGCCTGAGACTGTAGCCTCTATCGGCGACCTCCCGGCCACGGGAACCCTCCCCGTCGCCTGCGGAACGATTCAGGCCACGAACTGAGGCGGCTGAGAACGATCCGTCAGCCCCGGCGCGGTACCCACGAGGTGCCGCGCCTTTTTCTGTGCCATCGAGCTACCGCCGGAGGAGACCCCAGAGCACCGTCGCCACGGCCGTCCCCGCGGCGAGGCGGAGCGGGACTGGGTCCGGCACCGGCGGCGGCACGGCGACGACGCCGGACTCGTCGGCGACGACGGGGTGCCCGACGTAGCGGCCGTGCTCCGGCGGGTCGAAGTGCCGAGCGTAGTCCCGGAGCCGCGCAGCAGCGTCGGGTCCCGCAATCGCGCGGCCGTGCCCGGCAGCGAGCGTCTGCGGGCTGAGATCGGCCAAGCGCTGGACACTCGCACGGGCCGCCTGCCAGTTGGGCGTGAACGGCGCGGGCGGGCGGGCCAGCTCCCGTGTGTGAGTGAGCTGGCTCGTCCACGAGTCGAGGTCCATCGTCGCGAAGGCGTCGCCGGCCAGGAGCGTGGCGTCGCGCTCGCGCCAGAGCGAGACGTGCCCCGGCGTGTGGCCGGGCGTGTGGAGCCACTGCCAGCCCGGCGCGCCGGGCACCGAGCCGTCCTCCGGCAGCGGCCGCACGCGGAGGCCGAAGTTGTACCCGCTCGCCGGGAAGAAGCGCGCCAGGAAGGCAATCGCGCCGCCCATCGTCGGGTCCTTCGGCGGGTAGTCGGAGCGGCCCGTGAGGTAGGGCATCTCGAGGGGGTGCGCGTAGACCGGGACGCCCCAGGTGTCAGCGAGCGAGCGGGCGGTGCCGGCGTGGTCGAAGTGGCCGTGCGTCAGGACGATGGCCTCCGGCCGCGCCCCCGCACCGAAGCGTGCCTCGGCCGCGCGGCGCACCCAGCCGGCCGCGCCCGGCAGCCCCGTGTCTACGAGAATCCACCGGCCGTCGGGCTGGCTAACGAAGTAGGCGTTGACGAAGAAGATCGGCAGCCGGTCAACGCCGGAAGCCGCCGGGTATAGTCCGGCAACGTTACCGGCAGAGGTGGGCGATTGCATGGCGGTGGTCGGTGAGACGGTGGATGGTGAGCAGTAGTGCCAGCCCTCGGGCGACCACAAGGGATCGCCCCTACAGGCGCGGGGCGCGACGGTCTCGTTAGCTTTCCTGGTTTTCCTTTCTCTCTCCTCTCTCACCCCGCCAGGTAGCGCTCGCGCAGCATCCGGGCGTGGTGCTGCTCGTGCCCGGCGATCATCCACGCCAGGGCGCGGACCGTCACCGGGTGGCCGCTGGCGACGCCGGCCCGGCCGAGCGCCGGCGCGTCGAGTCCGGTGAGCAGCTTCAGCGTCGCCTTCCGCACGTCGGCGAACTCCTCGGCGAGGTCGGCCAGCGAGCGGCGGTCGAAGCCGGCGGCGGCGACGTAGGCGTCCTGCTCGAAGCCGGGGAGCGCGGTGGCGTCGGCGCGGGCGAAGCAGAGCACCCGGTACGAGAAGATGCGCTCGGTGTCCGTGACGTGGCCGACGACCTCCTTGACGCTCCACTTGCCCGGCGCGTAGCGGTAAGAGCCGCGCGCCTCGCCGAAGGCGCGCAGCAGGTCCAGCATCTCGGCCCCCTGCTCCTCGAGGAGCCGCAGCAGGTCGCCGTCCGGGACGGCGGCGAGGTAGGGCGCGTAGTACGACGCGTATTCCCCCGGCTTGGGGCGCGGGATGATGAGGTGCGACATAGGGGTGAGCAGCGTGTCGGTTCGGCGCAGCGCCGGTTCGGCGCAAAGGTACGGCCCACCGGCTCGTCCGGGCGAGTCCGCCGGGCTTGAGCGCGTGCCCGTGGATATCCGGCGAAAGCCAGGTGCAGCGGGCTTGGCCCCCACGCAGAGCGCTTGACAGCGGGGCCGAGTACATCGTATTTTGGGGGTCGCAGGCGGAACTAGCTCAGCTGGTAGAGCGCAACCTTGCCAAGGTTGAGGTCGCGGGTTCGAGTCCCGTGTTCCGCTCCACGCCCGAGTCGGAGGTTTCCGGCTCGGGCTTTTTCGTGGCAGACGCCATTCGTGGCCGACGCCGAGCGTGGCTTCATACCCAATCCGGATAGATTGGATGGGTCTGTCCTCGGCCTCGGCCGGTAGTCGTAGGGACACGATGCATCGTGTCCGGCTCCGTGGCACCTCGGCGTGGACACGGCACGCCGTGTCCCTACGGCCAGGGTGATTCGGATCAACCGGATGTGGTATCATAACGTACCAGAGGCCGGCCCGCGGGGAAGGGGACCGGCCTCTGACGTATCGGCAGGAGGCGGCGCAAGAAAGCGCCTAGAGGGGAACCAGCGGGGGCTAGTCAGACCTCCTGCTTGGTGAGGTGCGTCCGCAATATAGCCACCGCCGCCCGTCCTTTCTAGCAGCGGAAGCCCGCATTTTGCCCTCGGGGATTTCCCCATCACCCAATGCGCCAACCGCGACAATCGGGCCGGGGTTCAGCCCGTCGGCTTCGGGTCCACCTGCACGCTGTCGAGCACGGTCTCGGGCCGTCTCACGAGCCGGTCGAGATCGTGAGCGGTACCTCGGCGTCGGCCCAGTGCAGCACGAGCCGGGCCTGGTCGTCGCTGACCTCGTCGAAGGTGAAGATCATCATCTCGTCCATGCCGCCCTGCTCGGCCCCGACCGTGACGCGGAGCGCGTCGCTGCCGGCGTCGTACTCGTAGGCTCCCCACTGCTCGGCGACGCGGTTGAAGACGACGGTCCAGGTCTGCTCGCCGGGGATCGTGAACAGGGCGTAGGTGCCAGCGGCGAGCGGCTGCCCCTCGACCCTCACGTCGTCGGAGAAAGTGATCGTCGTGGCCTCGTTGGCCCCGGTGCGCCAGACGGCACCATAGGGCACGAGGACCGGCTCAGCGCCCAGCGAGTCGCCGAAGATGACGCGGCCGCGCACGCTCGGCCGGCCGTAGGTGAGCATTACCTCGGTCGTACCGATCGTCTGGCCGACGACGGCGTTGGGGCTGGTCCGGGCCTCGTCGTTGCCGCGCTGCTGCGCGAGGGCGGGCACGGCGAGGACGAGCGCGAGGCCCAGCATGGAAAGAAGGCGGAGCGGCATGGTCATTATCGGTTGGAGTGGGTGAGGATGGAGAAGATAGCACCTCTCACTCCGCGAGAAACCCACCCGGTGGTGAACCGTCGGGCTTACGAGACGAAGGGCGCTAAAGCGCCCTAAACAACTCACCCCATGAACAGCCCCGGAGGGGCTTCCCCACTCGTACTCGTAAGCCCGGTTCTTCAGGACCGGGCGCGGTTAGCTTCACTCCCGCACTGTCCCCTATCCCCTACCGGCAGCGTCACCGTCGTGAACAGATCGTCGGCCCCCTCGCGCGCCCAGAACGCCCGGCCGCGCGCGTTCCGGCTCAGGACGCCTGCCCGGATGCGCGTCACGCCCGCTCCTTGCGCCCAGGTCCGCACCGCCGCCAGGAGCTTTGCGCCGAGGCCGAGGTCCCGGCAGTCCGCGCGCACGACGAGCTCGGTGACGTAGACCTCCATCTCCTGCTCGTAGACCGGGGCCGGCCAGAACGGGTGCGCCGTCACGAGGCCGACGACCTCGCCCTCGCGCTCGGCCACGAACACGCGGTGGGCCTCGCTCTCGGTCCACACGCCGAAGTCGTTCCGCCAGCGCTCCCGCGCCGAGGCGCTCGGGCGGTGGCGGGGGTCGAGCGCGGTGTGCTCGGCCTGAAGCTGCGCCCACAGCGCGAGGGCCGCCTCGGCGTCGGCGCGGCGGGCGCGGCGGATCGTGACGGGAGCCGTCATCCGGCGGCGACGGCTCCGGCGGCGACGGCGCGGGGCGTGAGGCGACCCTGCGCCTGCAGCAGCTCGGCGTTGAGGACCGCGCCGCCGGCCGCGCCCCGGACCGTGTTGTGCGAGAGCACGACGAACTTGACCCCGAGGACCGGGCAGGCGCGGACGCGCCCAACGGAGACCTGCATCCCGCCGCCGGCCTCGGCGTGGCGGCGCGGCTGCGGGAAGCGCTCGTCCTCGAACACCCGGATCGGCCGCGCCGGGGCCGTCGGCAGGCCGCGGACCTCGGGCGGCGGCTCGAACGACGCGAGCGCCTCAGCAACCTCAGCGGGTGAGACCGGCGTGCTGAACTTGACCGAGACGCATTCGAGGTGCCCGTCGAGCACCGGCACGCGCGTACACTGCGCCGAGATCGTGATGTCAGCCGGGCGGACGTGGTCGCCGTCGAGCGTGCCGAGGAGCTTCAGCGGCTCGGCCGCCAGCTTCTCCTCCTCGCCGGGGATGAACGGGACCACGTTGCCGAGCGCGTCGAGCGCCGAGACGCCCGGATAGCCCGCCCCCGAGAGCGCCTGCATCGTGACCACCTGCACCGCCTCGACGCCGAAGGCGTCCACGAGCGGCCGCAGCGCCATCACGAGGCCGACCGTCGAGCAGTTCGGGTTCGTCACGATCCATCCAGGCGCGGCCTGCCCGTCGAGGAGCGCCGTGTGGTCGGGGTTGACCTCGGGGATCAGCAGCGGCACCGCCGGGTCCATTCGGTGCGTCCTCGCATTCGAGATCACCGGGATGCCGGCCTCGGCGAAGCGGTGTTCGAGGTCGGCGGCGGCGGCGGCGTCGAGGCCGGAGAAGACGAAGTCGCAGCCTCCGAGGGCCTCCGGCTCAGCGAGGACGACCTCGCGCCCGGCGACGGCCTCCGGCATCTCGCGCGCGCCGATCCAGCTCGCCGCCTCGCAGTACGGCCGACCCGCCGAGCGCTCCGACGCCGCGAGCGCCGTGATCTCGAACTGCGGGTGGCCGTCGAGGAGGGCGACGAACGTCTGGCCGACGGCCCCCGTCGCGCCGAGGATTCCGACCTTCAGCATGGGGAATCAGGGAATTGAGCGATTGGAGGAGTGAGGGCTACGGAACGCAGGAAGCCCCGGTCTGTTCGGTCGCCCCGTTCGGCGGTAGCTTCCGGCGGCTCCCGACCCTCGACTCCCGACCTTCGACTCTCAAATGCCCGCCCACTTGATCGACGGGAACGCCATCGCTGCCGACGTGCGCGCCGACGTGCGCGCCGGGGTCGAGGACTGGACCCAGGCCGGCCACCGCCCGCCGGTGCTCCGGGTCGTCCTCGTCGGCGAGCACCCCGCCTCGGCCTCCTACGTGCGCGGGAAGGTCCGCGCCGCCGCCGAGGCCGGGATCGACAGCGAGACCCTCCGCCTCCCGGACGACCTCCCCGAGCCGGACCTGCTCGCGCTCATCGCCGAGCTCAACGCCGCCCCGGACGTCGACGGCATCCTGGTCCAGCTCCCGCTGCCGGGCCACGTCGAGGAGCGCAAGGTCATCCACGCGCTCGACCCGCACAAGGACGTCGACGGCTTCCACCCGGTGAACGTCGGGCGGCTCGTGCTCGGCGAGCCGGGGTTCGTGCCCTGCACCCCGGCCGGGATCGTCGAGATGCTCGCGCGCAGCGGGATCGAGACGAGCGGTGCCCGCGCCGTCGTGATCGGGCGGAGCAACATCGTCGGCAAGCCGCTCGCCAACCTGCTGCTGCGGCGCGGCCACGACGCGACCGTCACCGTCTGCCACAGCCGAACCCGCGGCCTCGCCGAGATCGCCCGCCAGGCCGACCTCCTCGTCGCCGCCATCGGCCGCGCCCGCTTCGTGACGGCCGACATGGTGAAGCCCGGCGCGGCGGTGATCGACGTCGGGATCAACCGCGTAGACGACCCGGCGCGCGAGCGCGGCTACCGGCTCGAGGGCGACGTGGACTTCGAGGCCGTGCGCCGGAAGGCCGGGTGGATCACGCCCGTCCCCGGCGGCGTCGGCCCGATGACGATCGCGATGCTCCTGAAGAACACCCTCGACGCCGCCCGGCGCAGGCACGAACGCGCCGCCGGCCCCGTTGAGGCCTAGCGCGCTTCGCCCTCGGGGGTAGGGGTGCGGAAGTGGGGGAGCAGGTCGCCTCGGCCGCCGAACGTAGACCTTACATCCTCCCACACCCCTATCCTCCCCGCTCCCCTCCTCGATGCCCCAGACGCCCCTCGCCGACTCGCTCGCCGCCGACACCGCGCGTGCCGACACCGCGAACGCGATCACCCAGATCACCGAGAACATCCAGCAGACCGGCCGCGCCCTGCGCGAGGGCCGCTTCGACGACGTCTACGAGCAGTTCTCGACGGCCGTCGTCAGCTTCGTGCTCGACGGGGTGATCCCAGCGCTGCTGACGCTGCTGCTGTTCATGCTGCTCTACCGCGTGGTGGCGGGCCTCCTGGAGCGCGTGCTGCGCCGGAGCCGGAAGATCAACCTCGGCGTGCAGCAGCTCCTGATGAAGTCCTTCCGCCTCCTGATGCTCTCGTTCGTGGCGATCCTCGTGCTCGACCAGCTCGGGATGAACGTCGGCGCGCTCGTGGCCGGCCTCGGGATCGCCGGCATCGCGCTCGGCTTCGCGGCGCGCGACACGATCGAGAACTTCATCTCCGGCATCACGATCCTCCTGGACCAGCCCTTCCGGGTCGGCGACAACGTCGAGGTCGAGGGGACGTTCGGGGCGGTGCAGGAGATCACGCTCCGCTCGACGCGCATCCGCACGCTCAACAACGAGGTGGCCGTGCTCCCGAACGCGCAGATGATCCAGCAGAAGGTCATCAACCACACGCTGCTCGGGGTGCTCCGCGTCGTCGTCCCGTTCGGGATCGCCTACAAGGAGTACCCGCAGGAGGCCCGCGAGGTGGTGCTGAAGACGGCCGAGGGCGACGAGCGGCTGCACCCGGACTACCCGGCGCAGGTCGTCGTGACGGCGATGAACGAGTCGAGCGTGGACATGGAGCTTCGGCTGTTCCTGAAGGACCCGAAGCTCGAGGTGCCCATCCGCTGGGAGTACCTCGAAAAGGTCCGGGAGGCGCTGCGCGAGGCCGACATCGAGGTCCCGTTCCCGCACCTGCAGCTCTTCATCGACGAGGCGCAGGCGTTCCGGGACGCCGCCTTCATGCAGCCCGGCACGCCACCCGGACCCCGCGCCGAAGCGTGAGGCACCGAGCGTGGGGCACGTTACGCATGGCGGTGGGGAGGCCGAAACCTCCCCGCCGCCCCAGACCTCCGGGTCTGCCGCTCACCGGACGAGCGTGAGCTTCTGCGTGAACGCCCGCACCGCGCCGCCGGCAGCCACCACCTGAGCCCGGATCACGTACACCCCCGCGCTCAGCTGCGACGCCTCGAAGCGCGCCTCGTGCCGCCCCGCCTCGTGCAGCCCCTCGGCCAGCACCGCCACCTCGCGCCCGAGCAGGTCGTAGACCACGATCCGCACGTCCGCCGCCTCCGGCAGCGCGAACGGCACTGTCGCCCCGCCCGAGGCCGGGTTCGGGTAGGCCGGTTGCAGCGCATAGTCGCGCGGCAGCGAGCCCTCCCGGCTCGACGCTGTCGGAGCCGTCTCGGACGCCCTGCGCATCGTCTGGCTTCCGGCCTCCCGGCCACTGCCCGCCTGCAGGCTTCCCTCCAGGCTCTCCGCAACGAAGGCCGCCACGAGCGCGAGCTCCGCCGCCTGCTCCGGAGCCAGCACCATCGCCTCGGCCAGCAGCGCCAGCGCCGCCTCGTAGCGCCCGGCCTGCTCGTGCGAGGCCACCGCGCTCAGTGTCAGCGCCAGCAGGTCTTCCTCGACCCCGGAGTTGCCGTAGCTCGCCAGCAGCGCCTCGGCCTCGTCGTAGTCCTCGCGCAGCAGGCCCTCGGCGACCTCGGCGGCGAGCGCGGCCTCACCCGTGCGCCGAAGCGCTGGCGGGCTCGCCTCGTCGTCGAGGTTCTGGCGCAGCTCGGTCAAGAGCGCCACCGTCTCGCCGTACTCGCCGAGCACGTCGTCGAGGTCGAGCCGCTGGATGAGATAGAGCGCACGCACCCAGCCCGGGGCCTCCGGTGCCTCGGGGGCTAGGCTGAGCGAGTCGCGCAGCGCGAGCAGCTCCGCGTGCAGCGTCTCGTCGATCTCGCGGCCGGCTTCCATCGAGCCGCCGACAGCCTCTGAGAACACATCACTGCCTCCACTCTGCCGCGCTGAGATCGAGGGGTCCAACGTGAGAAACGGCACCGCGTCGACCAGCCCGGCTCCGGCGAAGGCTCCGGCGGGCGGACCGCTCGCCGCGCCCCACCAGGTGTTCTCGGCCTTGACCAGACTACCGCTGTTGTTGCGCACGAGAACGCTTCCCCCTGCGCCGGCCGTGATCGAGTTGTCGGCGCTGACGTAGCCACCGCCGTCCTGCCCAACGAAGAGGATACCACCACTCAAGACCTGAATCTGGTTCCGGCTGTTGCCGGAAACCGTGTTGAAGCCCTTGACAGTCTTGCTGCTCATCTTGAGATCGCCGTTGGCGTGGACGAGGATACCGTCTTCGCTCGATGGCGCGTTCGTCGTCGGGAAGCCGTTGGCGGTGACGGTGTTGCCGGTGAAGGGCCAGACACTCGCGTTCCAGACGATGACACCATAGCCATCATTGGCGGTGACGGTGGTATTGGTGACCTCGGCGACGGTATTCCGGAGGACGAGACCATGACCAGAGACTGAGCCCGTGGCTGAGGCGACGGAGCCGGTGATGGCAGAGTTCGAAAGGATAAGTTCGCTGCGTGCGGAGCAGGCGCTACTGCTTTGGCCTGAGCCGCAGAAGTTATAGTCGTAGTCGGTGATGAGGCCGAGGCTGTTCCCAGCCAGGGTCACATGGTCGAAGACTGCATTGGGGGCGCGAACGAGAGCTCCAGTGGTACCCCCTTCGATGCGGACGCGGTGGAGGTAATGGGAATCGGCGTTCGACCCTTCGAAGACGATGCTGTCCCAGCGATCACCGGGCTTGGCCTGCTCAAAGACCACCGGGTAGGCGGCGGTACCCGTCGCCGTGAAGTTGTGGACTTCGAGGCGTGCATCCTTTTCGAGACTGATAATGTTAGGGACTGATAATGTTAGGGTAGGTATTGCCAAGGCTGGATGTAGTCGGAGCCGCGTATAAGCTGTCTGTGAAGACGAAGCTCCCACCGAGCGTCCATACCCCTTTGTAAGCTAGATTCCGATTCTCCGCCGTGTTGGCAAATGATGAGACTTCGCTTACGATTTTCACACCCTCGGTGCTGATCGTCGGATAGTGTCCCCAGACGTCGAATGAGTATCCGGTTGTGGTCTCTGCGATGTCCGTGAGCGCAAAGACGTCATCAACATCCGGACTGGTCTCGAAGCGAAAACGGTATACGGAGAAGGGCGACAGCATAGAGCCCGGCGTGAAGAAGACGGGCGCACCAGCATTGGGGAAGGGGGGCTGTGTGAGCTCCCAATATGACTCCCTCTCTTCGAGCCGAGTCCGCTCCATGCTCGAATACTGTGAGCCGTTGTAGTTTCGCTTGTACACCATGAGCCCCGGCTCTTCGAGGTAGATCGCCGTATCGTCGAAGTCGTAGTTCTGGCCATCCGGGGGACGGTCCCAGAAGTTCTCTCCTGTTCTTGCTTCGATATATACGTCGCCTTGGCTAGGTTCACCTTCCTTGATATACAGAGCACGCCCGCCCTCGAACGTGTCGTCGAGCGTGACGGTCTGGCGCGAGAGCGTGGAGACGTCGAGCGTGTCGAGGGTGACCCAGCCGAGCTTCAGGCGGTCCCCCAGGCTCATCGGTTTCAAATTCCCGGTGGGCCAGCTCGTCATGACGCTAAAAATGTCGTAACTGCTGGCGGGGTTGACGTGGTAGAGGCCGAACTGGCGGTGGCCGATCTCGTGGACGACGTTATTGGGCATATCCCCGACGCTTGGTGATCCACCGATCACGCCGGACCCGTTGAACGCATTATCGATCACCTGCTTCGTGCCGAAGAAGATCGGGTCACTCGCGAAGGCGTCTTGGTCCGTTCCGAGGCATGGTGAAGGGGCAGGGTCTGGATGACACGACCCGAACGACGTGATCTGCCTGAAGTAATCTCCATTGCCCAGCGTACTTCTGCGGGAGATGATGATCATGTCGATTCTACCATCTGGGTTAGCGACAGTAGCATTGCT
Source organism: Rhodothermales bacterium (assembly GCA_038232975.1). Taxonomy (GTDB): domain Bacteria; phylum Bacteroidota; class Rhodothermia; order Rhodothermales; family JANQRZ01; genus JANQRZ01. The sequence continues at coordinate 25,907 of JBBSMV010000001.1, read as the reverse complement.
CGTTCCATTATCCCAGCGGTCTAGCTCGTCAAACGGGATACCCTGCGGGTTGGCCGCGACGTGCGAGAGGATCTCATGCGAAAGGCGAATCGAGGCGTTTGCGAAGGTCCCGGTGTTGTTGATGTACCAGTCGGGGTCGTGGTCTGGGATGTAAACCTGGGGGTAGACGTAGCCTTCGAGCTTGTAAACCGCCCGCCGGACATGAGGTGGTAGTACTGGCTGAGCGAGCCTTCGGCGTAGTTCGACGGGTCGGTGCCGGGGTCGGCCAGCATGTCGTCCGCCCACGTCGGAAGGGGGTTACCCGGTCCCAGGCTCAGCGTCGCCGGCCATTCCGTCTGAAGATCTTGAGGCTCCGTGTCAATGCTGTCGGCAGCGAACTGGACGAAGATGTGAAGGGCGTTGATCCTGCCGCGATTGGGGAATCTGAGAACCGCTCCGGGATCAACGGGCGGCGAAGACTCGAGGCCCGCTACCGTAGTCGAGTCCAGATGCGAGAGGAAGCAGACGGTCGAGTCCTCTGGGGCAACCTGAGCGTTTGCCGGAGTAGAGGTGCCCAGGTAGGCGCTCACCATGAGCAGGACGGTAAGGAGAGAGACGTTCGCATGTCGTAGCATGGGTCTGGGGGTTTGGTGGTGGTTTGGATGATGGAGTCGAGCATGGGAGTGGTCTAGCGTGGGAGGTATAGGGTGGCCGCTACGCGCGGGACGCGGAGCTATTCGAGGAGGGTGAGCGGCACGGTGATGACCTCGGCCTCGGTGCGGAGGCGAACGAAGTACATCCCGGTGCGCCAGCCGTCGCTGTGCAGCGGGAGGATGCGTTCTCCGGCCGTCATCCGCCGGTCTGCGAGCGTGGCTACCTTGCGACCGAGCGCGTCGAACACGTCGAGGCGCACGTGTATCGCGCGCGGCAGCCGCAGCCGCAGCGACACCGGGCCGCTCGCCGCCGGGTTCGGGTACGCTGTGAGTTCTGCGCGGTCTGTGCCCGCGACCGGCTCAGGCTCTAGGGGCACTGCGCGGCGGAGGTCCCACACGTAGCCCGCCCCGCGCGCCGGACTATCCTGCCCGTCGTTGTAGGGCGCGCCCGCCACCGCGTAGCGGCCCGACGCGCCGACCGCGTAGCCGAGCTCGTCTCCGGGCGCGCGGTCGCTCGCCCACAACTCGGCCTCTTCAGTCCATACCGGGTCACTCTCCCCCGCCGTCCGGCGGAAGAGCCGCACGGTGCCGGCGAAGTTGTAGGCTCCGTCCCCGCCGAGGACGGCGACGGTGCCGCCCACCTCCGGCGCGGCAGCGAGGGCGACCGACCACCCGAGGCGCTGACCGCTCTGTCCGTTTGCTGCCGTGAGCTTTTCTTCGAAAACCCACGTACCATCGCTCTCACGGCGGAAGACGTACCCGGCCCCAGACTGGAGACCCGTGTCTCGGTCGCCGAGCGCTCCGGCGAGCGCGAGGATCTCGCCGCCGGGGGCCTCTGCGAGCGCGACACCGAGTCCAAAGAGGTCATTCGTCTCAGAATCGGAAGCGACGAGCTTTGCCTCCTCGACCCAGATGCCGTCACTCGTGCGGCGGAAGGCATAGGCCGCCCCTCGTAGGTCGCTGTCACTCGGTGCACCGATGAGGGTAAGGGGTACGCCGTCGCTGGACACAAAAGCAGCCACCCCTCGCGCAAAACCGGCCTTCATACTGGCGTCGGAAGCGAGGAGGCGGGCCTCCTCGACCCACGTACCTTCAGTGGTGCGACGAAAGACATAGGCGGCCCCCGTGGTCCCTCCCGCATCGTCGGCCCCTGGGGCTCCTACGACGGCGTAGTCCCCGTGGATCGCCACCGCTCTGCCAAAGAACTCAAACGATTTAGGACTGTTAGTAAGCCGATCCTCCTCGACCCACGCACCCTCAGTGGTGCGACGAAAGACATAGGCCGCGTCGGTCTCGGGGCGGTCGGAATCGCCGTAAGCGCCGACCAGAGCGACCTCCTCACCGTCCCCGCTCCACGCTGCGACGGAGAAGCCGAATGTGAAGAAGCTCGGCTCGGAGGCGTTGAGCCGCGTCTCCTCTTCCCACCCGTCCGCCGTCTCGCGGAAGACGTAGGCCGCGCCGGTGGTGGGGAAGGAGTTGTCGCCGAAGGCCCCGAGCACGACGAAGCCGTCGGCGGCGGCAATCGCCCACCCGGCGGTGGCGAAGGAGTCGGCCCCGGAGCCGACGAGCTTGGCGTCCTCGGTGATGATCGGCTGTGCCTGCGTCGATGACGCAGCCAGGAAGAGAAGTAGGATGTATGGCGCTCGTCTAGGCAAGGATCGGTTCTCCGGAATGGCTAAAGGCTGAGTAGTGCTGAGGCCGCGATGTCATTCGAGTAGCGTGAGCGGCACGGTGACGACCTCGGCCTCGGTACGCAGGCGCAGGAAGTACGTCCCGGCGCGCCAGGTGCCGCTGAGCAGAGGCACGACGTGCTCACCGGCTGTCATGCGGCGGTCGGCCAGCACCACGACCCGGCGACCGAGCGCGTCGAAGGCCTCGAGGCGCACGTGCCCCGCGCGCGCCAGCCGCAGCCGCAGCGACACCGCGCCGCCGGCCGACGGGTTCGGCCACGCCGTGAGCTCCGCGCCGTCCGCACTCGCTGTAGGTGCAGGCTCGGCCGGCACCGCGCGCTCCAGGTCCCAGACGTAGCCCGCGCCCGGCCCGGCCGGGCCGCCCTCGCCGTCGTTGTTGGGCGCGCCTGCCACGGCATAGCGGCCTGTCGCAGCGACGGATTGCCCGAGCTCGTCTCCGGGCGCGCGGGCGCTCGCCCAGAGCTCGGCCTCCTCGCGCCAGACCGGCGCGCCGCCTTCGGTCGTGCGGCGGAAGAGGCGCACCGTCCCGGCGAAGTTGTAGGCCCCGTCCGCGCCGAGGACCGCGACGGTGCCACCGACGGCGGGCGCGGCGGCCAGCGCGACGGACCACCCGAGGCGCTGGCCGCTCTGCCCGTCGGCGGCGGTGAGCTTCTCCTCGAAGGCCCACGTGCCGCCACTCTCGCGGCGGAAGACGTAGCCGGCTCCGGACTGGAGGCCCGCGTCGCGGTCGCCGAGTGCTCCGGCGAGGGCGAGGATGTCGCCCTCGGGGGTCTCGGCGAGTGCGACCCCGAGAGCGAAGAGGTCACCGGTGTCAGAGTCCGGGGCGGTGAGCTTGGCCTCCTCGACCCAGGTGCCGTCGGTCGCGCGCCGGAAGGCGTAGGCCGCGCCCCGCTGGTCGCTGTCGCTCGGCGCGCCGATGAGGACAAAAGGCACGCCCTCGCTCGACACAATCATAGCCACCCCACGCCCAAACCCTGCCAGAGCGCTAGCGTCGGAAGCGAGGAGGCGTACATCTTCGCCCCAGATCCCCGTGGTCGTGCGTCTAAAGATATAGGCAGCCCCTGTAGCTTCACCGAAGTCATCGGCTCCAAGCGCACCAACTACGGCATAATTGCCACCTATGGCGACGGCAGTTCCTCCAAAGTATTCCCAGGCCTCGGGACCATCAGACAGACGGGCTTCTTCAGCCCACACTCCGTCGCCGGAACGCCGGAAGATGTAGGCCGCATCGCTTTCGGGGCGGTCGGAATCGCCGTAAGCGCCGACCAGAGCAACATCCTCACCGCCCCCGCTCCACGCGCCGACGGAGAAGCCGAAGGTGAAGAAGCTCGGCTCGGAGGCGCGGAGAGCGGCTTCCTCCTCCCACCCGCCCCCCGTCTCGCGGAAGACGTAGACCGAGTCGTCAAGGCGCCCCCCAAGGACGACGAAGTCAGCGGCAGCAGCAATAGACCAGCCGGGGTTGGCAAACTTGCTGGTACCAGAGCCGACGAGCTTGGCGTCTTCGGTGAAGACAGGCTGTGCCGCTGCGGAGACGAGGCAGCAGAGGGTCAGCAGAACAGTGCAGAGTGTCGAGCGCATGATCGTCTCTGGCTTGGCTTCCTCAAGTCGGGTCTCGGCTTCCTCAAGGTAGGGGACGGCGCAGCTCTATGCAAGAAATCAGCGAATATTTTCGCAGAGGTACCTCGCCTATCGGCAACGGGATAGGTGCCACGCTGCCCTGCGCCGCGAATCGGACACTGCCAACTAGAGCCGGCCGGCACGCACGCTCGGCCTGTCACGCCGTCGGCTTCGGGCGGTAGGCCGCCTCCGATAGAACGGCCGGCGCGGGGCCGGGCGCGGCGACCGGCTCGGCTTCGTCGAGGACGATGCGGAACGTGGTGCCCTCGCCGGGGCGCGTCTCGGCCAGCGTCAGCGTGCCGCCGTGGTAGTCCTCGACGATCCGCTTGGCGAGGCTCAGGCCGAGGCCCCACCCGCGCGGCTTGGTCGAGAAGCCCGGCCGGAAGACGTGGCGCGCCGCGCTGCGCTCGATCCCCCGCCCGGTGTCGCGCACGTCGAGCGTGACAGTGCCCGCCCGCCCCGGCGTCCGGTAGCCCCGGAGGCTGATCGTCCCGGCGTCGCCTTCGAGCGCGTCGAGCGCGTTCTTGAGCAGGTTCTCGACCACCCACTCGAAGAGCTCGCGGTTGGCACTCACCCACAGCTCCGGCGGCACGTCCACCTCGAGCCGGACGCCCCGGCCGGCCGACGGCATCCGGCGGCGGATGTAGTCGGCGACGGCCTCGGTGACGCCGGCCAGCGGCTGCGCCTCGAGCGCCGGCACCGAGCCGATCGTCTGGAAGCGGTCGGCGACGCGGTGGAGCCGCCCGACGTCCTTTTCCAGCTCCTCGGCGACCTCCTCGTTGGGCACGCTGTCGCCGACCCGGAGCAGTTCGATCCAGCCCATGATGCTCGAGATCGGGGTGCCGAGCTGGTGCGCCGCCTCCTTCGCCATGCCGACCCAGAGGCTCGACTGCTCGCTGCGCCGGACGTAGGAGAAGCCGAGGTAGCCGACGAGGATGAACAGCCCGACGAAGAGGAACTGCACGAGCGGGAACCACCGGAGCGTGCGCACCATGTCGCTCTCGCCGTAGTGGATGAGCTGCACGTCGAGGCCCTCGCCGAGGTGGAGCCGGATCGGCGGGTGGATGGCGTCGAAGGCGGCGGCCTCGCCGAGGAGCACGGCATCGCGCTCCGTCTGTGCCAGGGTCGAGTCCACGTCCACGTTGCGCCAGGTCACGACGTAGGCGAGCGTCGTGTCGGTGATGATGGCCGGGACGTAGAAGCGCTCGGGCTGGACGATCTCGTTGAAGACGAAGTTGATCTCGTCGGAGGCCGGCATCGAGCGCGCCCACCGGAGCGCCGCCCGGAGCGAGTCCGCCGAGCGGCGCGGGAGCGCGGCGGGGTCCCCGAAGGCGGAGTCATTCAGGAGGGTTTCGAGCCGGGAGAACGCGGCCTGGTACGGGTTCTCCGCGTCCACCTGCGTCTGGTACTCGATGGCGCGCGCCCACAGCTGGATGGCCTCCTGCTCCTGGCGCATCAGCCGGTTCGCCAGCGCGTTCGTGTACCACAGCGAGGCGACCGCGATCAGCACGGCCGCCACGATGAGGCCGAGCTTGATCTTGACCGAGGTCCGGTAGGCTTTCACGAGCGGAAGAGCGGAGGCGTGGAAGAGTGGAAGATATGCCCCCCTACCCCTAGAACCTCGCCTTCGGCGGCCCCACTCGGCGCAGCGGCCAGTCAGGGGGCCATTGCGGAGCGTCGAGTAGGTAGAGCGTTCCCTCTTCCGCCTCCCACCGCGTGCCTATCCACTTGCGATCCTGGTCTAAAACGAGAGGCAGCTCTACTTCGAGGGAGCAAGCCCTCATAGAGTCTAGGCTGAGCGAGAGGGTTTTGCATCCGCTTCTGCCGACCTTCAGTAGGCCCCCTCAGTCCGCGGAACGGTTGCCCTCCCAGATGCGCCCGTATATCGGCCCCGCCGGCCGATTTGGATCCGCGCAGTCGAGAGCGGCATGCTACTACTCGGTCAGCCGTCACATGATGACTAGCTCCCTCGTCCTTTTCCACGTCATCCCCGCGAAAGTGGGGACCCACCGGGCTTGCAAACCCGACGGGTCCCCGAGCGGGGTCGGGGATGACTGTCTTCTGAGTAGGCAGCAGAGCGAAGGGCGTTCCTACTGCTCATCCCTACTGCTCATCGAAAGAGGGTTGACGCTGTACTACTCGTACCGCAGCGCATCAATCGGATTCAGCCGGGCAGCCTTGTACGCCGGGTAGACCCCGAAGACGAGCGCGATGACGGTCACGCCGACGACCCCAAAGGCGGCCCACGCCCACGGGAACGTCGCCCGCAGGTCGAACACGAAGGCCAGGACGTTGCCGCCGAGCACGCCGAGCCCGATCCCGACGAGGCCGCCGATCTGGCAGAGGAAGACGGCCTCGAGGAGGAACTGCCGGAGCACGTCGCGCCGCGTCGCGCCGAGGGCCTTGCGGATGCCGATCTCGCGCGTCCGCTCGGTCACGCTGACGAGCATGATGTTCATGATCCCGATGCCGGCCGCCAGCAGCGCGATCAGCCCGATCGCCGCGCCGCCGAGCGTGAGCGTGCTCGTAAACGACTCGATGGGTCCCTTCATCGCGTCGTTCGTGACCACGTCGAAGTTGTCGTCCTGCTGCGGGGCGACGCCCCGGATCACGCGGAGGTAGCCGGTCACCTGGTCAATCGTGGCCTGAAGCATCGGCGCGCTCGGGGCGCGGACGTCGTAGGAGATGTTCCGGCCGGGGTCGCCGTAGAGGTCGAAGAGCCGGGTGATCGGGGCCATGGCGATGTTGTCCGGGGCCTCGCCGAGGAACGCGCCCTTCTCGGCGAACGTCCCGATGACCTGGAAGCGCCGCCCGTCGATGCGGACCGTCTTGCCGACGGCCTGCTCCACGTCGAAGAGCCGCTTGACGACGGGCGCGCCGAGGACCACGACCGGCCGCGCCGAGCGCACATCGTCCTCGGTCAGGAAGCGCCCCTCGGCGATCTCGAACCCGTTGTTGACGGCCCAGTCCTGGTTGATCCCGCGGAGGCTGACCGTCGGGTCGGTCTCCTGGCCGCCGTACTTGACGGCGACCTGCCCGAACGACCCGTCGGGGGCGATCGAGAGCGGGAGGTCGGCGCGGCGGCGGAGCCGCTCGAGGTCGGCGTAGGTCAGGTCGGGCCGGTTGCGGAGGCTCCGGTCGGTCGGGCCGATCTGGAAGCCGCTGCTGGACTTCGAGACGTAGAACGTGTGGGCCCCCATGCCGCGGAAGGTGTCGTTGAAGTAGACGTCGATGACCTGCACCGCCGTCACCGCCGCGATCACCGAGAACACCCCGATCACGATGCCGAGGAGGGTGAGCGCGCTGCGGAGCTTGTTGCTCTTCAGCGACTCCAGCGCCATGCGGAGGTACTCGAGGAACAGCATTCGTGTCGGGGGCGGGAGTCGGGGGTCGGGAGTCGGGAGTCGGGTCGACTCACCGTCTCCGACCTATTCGTAGCGCAGCGCGTCAATCGGGCGGCTGCGGGCGGCGGACCACGCCGGGATGAACCCGAACAGAATCCCGATGCCGACGCAGATGCCGAAGGCGAGCGCGACCGTCAGCGGCGAGAGGACGGCGGTGAAGACGAGGTTGATGGCGTAGGTCACCCCGACCGAGAGCGCTACGCCGATCACCCCGCCGATCATGCACACCACCACGGCCTCGAGGAGGAACTGCGTCAGGATCGCCCGGCGGCTCGCACCGACGGCTTTGCGGATGCCGATCTCGCGCGTCCGCTCGCGCACGCTGACGAACATGATGTTCATCACCCCGATCCCGCCGACCAGGAGCGCCAGCCCGGTGAGAAACAGGCCGACCCCGTAGATCGCCGCCTTGACGCCGGAGACCTGCGTCGCAAAGGCATCATTCCGGTTGATGGCGAAGTTGTCTTCTTCGAGCGGGTCGAGGCCGCGCACGGCCCGGACGATCCCCGCCAGCTCGTCCTCGGCGGCGGCCATGTCCTCGGCGCGGTCCACCTTGACCTGGACCGAGATCTGCCGCCACTCGCTCAGGCCGAACGCCTTCTCGAAGACCGAGAGCGGCATCAGCACCTGGTTGTCGAACGAGATCAGCCCGAGGAACTTGCCCTGCTCTTCGAGGACCCCGATCACCTCCATCCGCGTCCCCCCGACCCGGATGTGCTTGCCGACGGGCGTCTCGCCCACGAAGAGCGCCTCGGCCACGTCCTGCCCGATGATGCAGACCGGCCGCGCCGCCCGCTGCTCAATGTCGCCGAAGAAGCGCCCGGCGCTGAGGCCGAGGCCGTTGATGTCGGCGATGGCGGGCGTCGAGGCGCGGATGAAGACGGTCGAGAGCTCGCGCTCGCGGTACTGCACCCCGCGCATCGTCCCGGTGACGGGGGCCACGGCGACGGCGTAGCGCGACTGCTGCTCAATGGCGGTGGCGACGGCCTCGGTGATCGGCGGGCGGTTGGCGTACTTCCACCAGTCGTTCTCGAACGTCTGCGGGTTCTTCTCGACCGAGAGGGTGTTCGTGCCGAGCATCGCCATCGAGCGGTCGAACCCGCGCTCGATGCCGTTGATGGTGGTGAACATCGCCGTCACCGAGACGATGCCGATGATGATGCCGAGGGTGGTGAGGACCGCGCGGAGCTTGTTGGCCCAGATCGCGCGGAGGGCGATGCGGAGACCTTCGGCGAGTTCGAGGAGAGCAGCGCGCAACGGCGTCAGTCGGTCGGGAGGTCGGGGGGCAGCAGACGCGGGCGCTTACGACCGGCTGCTCCGGGAGTTGCGCCGGCCGCGCCGACGGCGGTTCGGCCGACGGCGCGTACCCTACGAACCTCACGGAGCTCGCTCTGCTCTCGCGCCCGCCCCGGCCGGCACCGATTGCCCTGCTCGCCGTACTATCGCCCCTCCGCCCCTGCCTCTCCGATGCCGCTCTCTCCCGAAACCCAGGCCGCCCTCACCCCGGCGCAGGCCCTCCAGCGCCTGAAAGAGGGCCACGCCCGCTTCCGCTCCGGCATGGAGCGCGCCCACGACTACCACGCGCACGTCCGGGCCACGGCCGCCGGGCAGTTCCCCTTCGCCGCCGTGCTCGGCTGCATCGACTCGCGCGTCCCCGCCGAGGTCATCTTCGACCAGAGCTTCGGCGACCTGTTCGTGGCGCGCGTGGCGGGCAACGTGGTCAACGACGACCTCCTCGGCAGCCTGGAGTTCGCCACCGAGGTGGCCGGGGCGAAGCTGATCGTGGTGCTCGGGCACACCCGGTGCGGGGCGGTGCAGGGTGCGTGCGACGGCGTCCGCCTCGGCCACCTCACCGGCCTGCTGGAGCGCATCGCGCCGGCCGTCGCGGCGGCCGCCGCGCGCGGCGAGCCTGCGGCCGGGGAAGCGTTCGTCGAGGCCGTCGCCGAGGCGAACGTCCACCTCTCCGCCGCGCAGCTCCTGGCGGCCAGCCCGATCCTCCGCGCGCGCGCCGAGCGCGGTGCCCTCGCTGTCGTCGGCGCGATGTACGACGTGACGACGGGCACGGCGACGTTCTTCGACTGAGGCGGCGCGGCCTACTCCAGGTTTTCCAGGTCGGCCAGGTCCTGATTGTAGCGCGGGTGGGCGACCGCGTAGCCGCCGACGAGGTAGCGCACCTCACGGGCGTTTGCGCACGCGGCAAACTCTCTGAAGTCGGGGGCCGGCGTCATCGGGCCAGTCGTGGTACTCGCGCCGGATGCCTTCCAGCGCCTGAAGCCGCACGTGCGGGGGCCGCGCGCGCCAGTAGGCCACGTCGCTCCCGGCCTCGCGGAGCGACGTTCTCCTGACGGCGGTTCGGTCCAGCGTCCGTTCGGGTAGAGGAGGCATGGAGAGGATACACCGGAGCGGGAGGGGGGATTCGAGCGCTATGGCCGAGAGGAGCACGTCGGTCTCGGGATGCGCTGCCTCGAAGCGCGTCTCCACCTCCGCCACCATGTCGGTGAGCGAGGCGGCGGCGAACACGAGCAGGTCCGCTCGCTCGGGCTGCGTGCGGCAGGCCGCCAACCCCGTGAGAGCGATCAGCACAGCGGCCCCCCACCCTCCCGTCCTCCCACCCTCCGCTCATCCGCTCGCGGTGCCGGCCTGCGCCGCCCGGAGCCGCGCCAGCTCCTGCTCGGCGCGCTGCCGGACCGGGTCGCCCGGCTCGGTCAGGCCGATGACCTTCTCGAACTGCTCCTGCGCCTGGTCGGCGCGGTTGATCTGCGCGAGCATCAGCCCGAAGTTGAAGTTGGCCCGGACGTGCTCGGGAGCCTCCGCGAGCACCTCCTTGACGGTCTCCACGGCGCGCATCGGGTTCTGGGCGTCGTTGAGGTAGGCCGTGGCGAGGTCCGTCTTCACGTCGAGGTCGGTGTCGTCGAGGGCGAGGGATCGCTCGTAGCTCTCGGCGGCGAGGTGGGCGTAGGCGGCGCGGTCGGGACCCTGAGTCCGGAGCATGTGGGCGAGGTAGAGCGAGCCGGCGTCGGCCCAGGCGAGGGCCGTCGGCTGCGCCTCGGCGATGGCCTGCTGCACGGGCGCGGCGAGGGCGAACGCGCCGTTCTGGACGTAGAGCGCGGCGAGGGCCTCCTGCTTCGCCCGCCGCTCCTCGCCGCTCGCCGCCGCGATCTCGTCCTCCAGCGCCGCCGCCTGGGCCTCCACCTCGGCCGGCAGCTCGGCCGAGACGGCAGGCGGCGGGGCGGCTGCTGGCTCGGCGGCGGTCGGGGCCAATGGAGCCGGGCCGTCGGTGCTGGCGCGGGTGCTGAAGAAGAGGACCACGACGGCCAGCACACCCGCCCCGACGAGCACAAGCGCCCGCTGCCCAGCATCCGACGCCGGGCGCGCCGGCGTAGAGGGGACCGGACCGGGCGGCGGCGCGGGAATGACGGGCGTCGTCTCCACGACGGGCACGCTCCCCTCGGGCAAGCCGCTAGCGACGAGCGCGTGTCCGCACTGGTAGCAGAAGCGGGCGTAGGCCGGGTTCTTCGTCCCGCAGTGCGTGCAGAACGGCCCGGCCGCGGACTCGTCCGATACACGCGCGGCAGGTACGACCGGCTCGGGTGCGGCGTCGGGAAATGCCGAGCGGCGCTCCGGCTCGGCCACCGGCTCCTCGCCGAGCGTGTGGCCGCACAGGTCGCAGTGCGTGGAGCCGGGCGCGAGGCGCGCGCCGCAGGCAGGGCAGACGGGAGGGTTCACGGTGAGACGGCGGAGGGTGAGACGGTGGACGGTGAACGCGGTGCCGTAGGGACATGGCGTGCCATGTCCGGCCCCGGTGCCAACCCTCGGGCGACCACACGGGGTCGCCCCTACGGGCACGGAGCGCGACGGCCTCAGTAGCTTTGTCGGTTTTGCTTTTCTCTCTCCTCTCTCTCCTCTCTCTCCTCTCTCTTCACTCCCCGGAAGCGCGCTCGGCGGCCAGGCGCGCCCGGTTCACCACGCGGCGGAGCTCCTGCGACGCCTTGAAGGCCGGCACGAACCGGCGCGGCACCGCCACCGGCTCGTCGGTCTGCGGGTTGCGGGCGGTCCGCGCGGCGCGCTCCCGCGCCTGGAACGAGCCGAACCCGCGCAGCTCCACCGAGTCGCCCGCCTCCAGGGCCTCGCGCACGGTGATCAGAAAACCGTCCACGACGGCCTCGGTTTCGAGCTTGGTCAGCCCGGTCCCTTCGGCGATGCGGTCCACGATGTCGGCTTTGGTCACGGTGGGACAGGGCTGGGCGGCGCGGCGCGCGGGCACGAGGCGGCGCGGTAGGACGTTGTGCGGGAGGCTGGGAAGATAGCCCACGCCTCGGCGTTGCACCCGCCCGCGTCCGCGCCTACCTTCCGCCCGCCCTCGCTTCCCCCTGCCCATGCGCCTCGCTTTCGTACTCGCCCTCGTTCTCGCCGCTCCCCTCGCCCGCGCGCAGCAGGCCGCGCCGTGGCAGCAGGCCGTCGCCTACGACATGGACGTCCACCTCCAGGCCGACCGCCACCGCCTCCTCGGGCAGCAGCGCCTCGTCTACACCAACAGCTCGCCCGACACGCTCCGGCAGGTCTACTACCACCTCTACTTCAACGCCTTCGAGCCGCACTCGATGATGGCCGAGCGCAACCGCCACCTCCCCGACCCGGACCGCCGCGTCGTGCCGCGCATCTTCGAGCTGGGGCCGGACGAGGTCGGCTTCCAGCGCGTCCGCTCGCTCACGCAGGACGGCGAGCCGGTCGCGTACCGGGTGGAGGACACGATCCTCGAGGTGGACCTCGCCCGGCCGATCCTGCCCGGCGCGGCGTCGGTCTTCGAGATGGGCTTCGAGGCGCAGGTGCCGCTCCAGACCCGGCGCAGCGGGCGCGACAACCGCGAGGGGATTGACTTCTCGATGACGCAGTGGTACCCGAAGATGGCGGCCTACGACGCCGTCGGCTGGCACGCCGACCCCTACATCGGGCGCGAGTTCTACGCCCCGTTCGGCTCCTTCGACGTCCGGATCACGCTGCCGGCCGCCTACGTCGTCGGGGCGACGGGCGTGCTCCAGAACCCGGCGGAGGTCGGGCACGGCTACGACGCCCCGCCGGGTCTCGGACCAACGTCCCCCGGCCCGGCGACGGACGCCGACTCGCTCACCTGGCACTTCCGCGCCGACGAGGTCCACGACTTCGCCTGGGCCGCCGACCCCGACTACCTCCACGAGCAGGTCCTCGTGGACGACGTGCCGGGGCGCGCCGAGCCGGTCACGCTCCACCTCCTCTATCAGCCCGAGGTGGCCCCAGCGTGGGAGCGCCTCGGCGAGCAGACGGCGGCCCTCACACGCTACTTCAGCGCCCGCTTCGGGACCTACGCCTGGCCGCAGTTCACGGTGGCGCAGGGCGGCGACGGCGGGATGGAGTACCCGATGATCACGCTCATCACGGGTGAGCGCCCGCCCCTCTCGGTGCTCGGCGTGACGGCCCACGAGTTCGCGCACATGTGGTTCTACGGCATGGTCGGCTCGAACGAGAGCGACTTCGCGTGGATGGACGAGGGCTTCACGAGCTTTGCCGACGCCGAGGGGATGCAGCACGTCCTCGCCGCCGAGGGCGTCGCCCCGCCCGGCCCAGCCAGCCACGCCGGGGCGCGCGCGCGCATCGCCCAGCTCCAGCGCCTCGGCCTCTACGAGCGGCCCAACAAGCCCGCCGACTGGTACGAGACGAACACGGCCTACGGCGCGGCCTCCTACTCCGCCGGCGAGGCCCTCGCCGACCTCCTCGGCTACGTGATGGGCGACGCCGTGCGCGACGCCTTCCTGCGCGAGTACGTCGCCCGCTTCCGCTTCCGCCACCCCTACCCGGCCGACGTGCTCGCCGTCGCGCAGGACGTGAGCGGCCTCCAGCTCGACTGGCTCTTCGAGCAGCTCCTGGAGGGGGCCGAGCGCTACGACTACGCCGCCGGGGGCCTCGACGTGGAGCGCGCGCCCGGCGGCCTCCGCTCGACCGTCACGCTGGAGCGACGCGAGCCGGGTGTCCTCCCCGTGGACCTCCGCCTCCGCCTCGCCGACGGGAGCGAGCAGATGGTGACCATCCCGCCGAGCGTGATGCGCGGTCACAAGCCGGTGCCTGAGGGCTGGGCCGTCGCCGAGCCGTGGCCCTGGACCTCGCCGACCTACACGCTCACCGTCGAGGGCGAGGTGCGCGAGGTGCTCCTCGACCCCGACGGCCGGATGCTCGACCTCGACCCGTCGAACAACCGCGTGCTGCGCGGCGGGCCGGACGTGCCGCAGACGTTCGCCGGCTTCTACGCCCTGCCGCGCCCCGACCCGGCGGCCGTCACCTACGCGCTCTCGTCCATCACTGCCTACTCGCACGATTACGGCGTCGGCGTCGGCGCGCAGCTCCGGGCGGCGCTGCCGGGCGACCGGGGCGCGCTCCAGCTCGGCCTCACGCTCTGGCCCCAGGTGATCGCCAACGAGGACCGAGGCTTCGACAGGCCGGGCGTGCGGCTCGACCTCTACCTCCCCGAGGCCGAGGACACGCCCGGCGGCTCGCCGCTCGACGGGCTCGACTACACCGCCGTCTACGCCCGGCGGCTGCCCGCGCTCGGCCCGCTCGACGAGCTTCGCTTCGACTTCCAGAAGCACCTCGGGATCATGGAGAACCGGGTCTCGCTCACGAAGGTGCTCGGGCGCTACCCGACGCTGCGCGGCTGGGACCACGCGCTGAGCCTCACGCTCGGCCACCAGCACCGCACCTCGGACCGCGCCTTCGAGGCCTACGACAACAACCTGTTCGGGGACCCTCTGCTCTACGATGCCGACGGCCGCGACGCCCTCTTCGGCGAGGACCACCTGCTCTCGGCCCGGCTCGACTACCGGATCGGCGACGGCCGGAGCGGGATCGCGGCGGCCCTGGAGGTCGGCGGCTCGTCGGACACGTTCGTGGACCGGGCTGGCAGCCGCCGGTACAACGCCAACCGCGTCGTGCTCGAGGCTGCGAAGGCGGCGGCGCTCGGGCCGTTCACCGGCCTCGCCCGGTTCGCGCTCGGGGTCGGCTCGGACCGGCTGAGTCCGCAGAAGCTCTTCCGGCTCGGGGCCTCGTCGGTTGAGACGCGCTGGCGGAGCGATGCCTACCGCGTGCTGGCCGCGCCCTTCGCCGCGCCGCAGGGCGACCTCCACTTCGTCGCGCTCTCCGGGGTCGGCCCCGTGGCCTACCTGCGGCGCGACGTGTTCGCCGCCCTCCCGCCGGACGGGGTCGGTTTCGTGCGCGGCCCCGACCTCGACTTCAGCAACTCGCTGCTGGCCGGAACCCTCGCCCTCCACCTCCCGGTCCGGGTGCCGGGACTAGGCCGGAGCGCGCAGCGCGTGCTCGGTCCGCTCGGGGTAGAGCTGTTCAGCGGGATCGGGATGCTCCGCCTCGACGCCTTTGACTTCGACGCGCTCGCCGCCGACGCCGGGGTCGGGCTGGGCTACGACCTCGGCGCGCTGGCGCAGGTCTCCGGCCTCGTCGCGCAGTCGGACGTGCTCCGCGGGCTGCACCTCGTCGCCAAGTTCCCGGTGTGGGCGAGCGAGCCGGAGCGGATCGGGCCGGACGAGGACCCCCTCGGCTTCCGCTGGCTCGTCGGCGTCGAGGCCGGGCTGTGACGGCGGGCAGGCGCTCGTATATTCCGTCTCGTTTTATAGGCCCTCCGCTTTCCCACATGACACGCCTCGCGTTTCCCCTGCTGCTGCTGGCCCTGGGCCTGGCCGCCTGCGACTCGGAAGACCCGAGCGATCCGCCGCCCGTCAACCCTGGTGAGTTCCGCGCGACCGTGGCCTTCGGCGATGACGAGCCGTTCGACCTGAGCGGCTTCGCCTCGGCGTTCACTGTCCGCACCTTCTTTGCCGACTCCCTGTTCTACCCCGGCGACAGCCTCGCCACGCTCGACAGCAGCACGTCTTTTATGATCACCCTCATCGAGGCCGACGGGGAGCCACCGACCGGGCAGCCCGCTCGAACGGTCACCTTCATGCGACGCGGTAGTGAGCGGCTGGAGCCGGGGTCCTATCCTGTCGGCGGCTTCGACCGCGACGGCGTCAGCGCTTTCTTTTCCGCCTTCGACCGAGGCGGCCTCGGTGGGTCCTTCTTCTTCGCCGAGTCGGGCACGCTCACCCTCGACACCTCGACCGCGGAGCGGACAGCCGGCTCGTTCTCTTTCCGCGCTCGCTACACTCCACTCGGAGAAGGCACAGGCCGCACTGTCACCGTCAGCGGCTCCTTCGACGCGCGCAACCTCGGCGATCTCGGTGGCTCCGGCGGATACGTCCCGCTTCCTTAGAGGCTATCGTGGGAGAGGGCGGCCGGCCCCGAGCACCAGACTCGGCCGCCGATTTGCCCGGAGGGGTCGCCGTTTCGTACCTTTTGTGCCGTTTTGATCGGTCCCCTCCGGCGTCGGCGCGACGGTGCGCCCGCCCGCCGGGCCGACCTCCCCCGAACCGAGCGCGCGCATGAAAGTCTTGTTCGTAGCAGGCGAAGTGGCCCCTTTCTCCAACTCGACGGAGGCGGCGCAGCTCGCCCGCGACCTGCCCGAGCAGCTCCAGGAGCTCGGCGACTTCGAGGTCCGGATCATCATGCCGCGCTACGGCACCGTCTCGGAGCGGCGCAACCGCCTCCACGAGGTCATCCGGCTCTCCGGCAGCGCGATCTCGGTCGGCGAGACCACGGAGATTCTCAAGGTGAAGGTCGCCTCGATCCCCGGCATCCGGCTCCAGGTCTACTTCGCGGACAACGACCACTACTTCAAGCGCAAGGGGCTGTTCAAGGACCGCAAGACCGAGGCCCTCTTCGAGGACAACGCCGAGCGCGCGCTCTACTTCGGCCGCGCCGCCCTCACGACGGTGGAGAACCTCGGGTGGGCACCCGACGTGGTCCACGCCGTCGGCTGGATCGCCGGCTTCGTGCCGGCGCTGCTCCGGGGCGAGTTCGCCGGGCACCCCCTGTTTGAGAGCACGAAGACGGTCTACACCCCGGACGCCGCCGAGGTGGACGTCCGCCTCGGTGCCGAGCGCGCCGACGCCCTCGGCCTCCCCGCCGAGGCCGCCGAGCGCGAGCTGCGCGAGGTCGGGGCGGCCTTCGCCGACGCCCTGGCCTACGGCGCGGGCCGGCAGGGCGAGGACGGGGCCGACCTCTCGGGCGAGCCGAAGGAGGCTGCCGAGCGCGCCGCCGCGCTCTACCGTGAGATCGTGGACGAGGTGGCAGCGTAGGTCGGTGGGCGGCCTTTACCACCGGCAGCCGTAGGGACACGGCGTGCCATGTCCGCGCCACCGTGCCCTGGGGCAGGACAGGGCGTGCCCTGCCCCTACGACTGCGGGCCGAGGGCAGACCGACCCGGTCTAGCCGGACGTGGTATCACCTTCTCCTTCCTACCGCCCTCTTTTCGCCAACTCTTTCTCCCGGCTGCTCCCGCGATGGGCGTTCTTTGGAGTCGTGCGCCGGGCCATAGGCAAGGCCGCCATACTAGGGCCGGCGCGTCTGCGTTCATCTCCCCGCCCGTCCGCTGCCACCTACTGCGTCTCCCGTATGCGCCGACTCCGGCCTGCCCGCGCCTTCCCGTCCGGTATCTCCGCCCTGTCCGGCCTCCCGGCGGCGGCCCTGTGCCTGCTCCTGCTCGCCGCCTGCGAGAACCCCGCCGGCCTCTCCGACGGCTTCAGCGACTTCAACGAGAACGACCCGGCCGCCCGGATCCTCCCGGCCGACTCGGCGATGCTCGCGCCGCTCGACGACTTCACCGGTTCGTTCCTGACCACCACCGGGTTCCGGAGCTTCCGCGCCCTCGCCGGCCGCGTGGACGACCCCGACTTCGGCACGATCACCGCGCAGGGCTACCTCGACGTGCTGCCGCCGTCCAGCTTCCCCGAGGGCTTCCGCGACCGGCCCATCGAAGGGGCGACGCTCCGGCTCGCGCGCGGCTACGTCTACGGCGACACCCTCGCCCCGACCCGCTTCGACGTGCGCCAGGTGGCCGAGGAGTGGAACGCCGTCGTCGCGCCGTCGGACACGCTGTTCCCCGTGATGGACGGGGTGATCACGAGCTTCGAGGTTGTGCCCGGCGACACGCTCGTCGAGGTCGCGCTGCCGGCCGACTGGATCGCCGCCAACGACACGACGCTGCGGAGCGCCCAGGTCTCGACGCTCTTCCACGGCTTCCGGCTCGAGGCGCAGGAGAGCGGCAACGCCGTCTACGGCTTCACCGGGGCCTCGTCGCTGGAGCTCGTCTCGGCCGAGGACACCGTGCGCTACCAGGCCTCCGAGCTGTTCTCGAACGTGGCGGTTGACCCGCCCGCCTCTCCGCTCGCCGACGGGCTGATCCGGCTCCAGGACGGGACCGGGCTGGGCCTCGAGCTAGACTTCGACCTCGACACGCTCGGCCTGGCGGCGCTCAACACGGCCTTCCTCCGGCTCAACGCCGACACCCTCGCGGCGGAGGCCCCGACTGGCTTCGTCCGCCCCCTGGCGCGCGAGCTTGCCCTCTTCGGCCTCCCGGAAAGAGACGAGGGCGACGACGAGGACCCGACGCCCGTCTTCATCACGTCGGCGATGCTGAACGAGGAGAGCCAAACCTTTTCGTTTTCCTCCCCGCTCCTGACGGGGCTGCTCCAGGACTTGGTGCTGGACCGCTCCCGGCTCGAAGGCTTCGCCGTGGGGTTCCCGTCCGCGCCCTCCAGCCTCGACGTGGTCCCGCTCGCCGGCCTCGGCAGGGACGAAGGGCCGCGCGTCGTCATCATCCTGATTCCGGGTGGGGAGTAGGGCTTCGCCCTTGATTTGGGACGATGGAGGCCTAGGATGTCGCTTCGTCCTCCTCTGACTGAACCATACGTTAGCGGCGACCTTTCAGCGCGCCGCGTGTCTTTCCTCTACGCCACACGCTGTATGCTCATGCGGTCTCTCGCGCTCGCGCTCGCGCTCCTGGCCGGCCTCCCGGCCCAGGCGCAGAGCAACCGGAACTACGGCACGGCCTACTCGCGCTTCGGCCTCGGCGAGCGGCTCTCGTTCGCGTCGTCGCAGGCGCAGATGCTCGGCGGCGCGGGCGTCGCCCTCCGCTCGACGGTCTACAACGGGCTCGACAACCCGGCGCTCTGGAGCGACCTGGCGCTCACGCAGCTCAGCGTCAGCGCCGCCGTGCAGGGGCTGGAGGCCGAAGACGCCGCCGGGGAGCAGGCTCGGCTGACGAGCGGCACGCTCGAAGGTCTCCAGCTCGGCGTCCCGCTGCTCGCGGGCCGGCTCGGGATGACGCTCGCCCTGCGCCCGTTCTCGCGCGTCAACTACCTCGCCGTGCAGGACGGCACCGTGGACGACCCCGAGGTTGAGGGCGCGTCCTTCGCCTACCGCGAGAACCTCGAGGGCGACGGCGGCCTCCAGCAGGTCCGCTTCGGGCTGGGCTACCGGCTCAGCCCCGGCCTCGCCCTCGGCGCGAGCGTGGACGTGCTCTTCGGCTCGATAGACTACCTCCAGCGGATCGACTACGAAAGCCCGGCCATCAGCGAGGCCCGGCTCACGCGCTCGACGACGCTCAGCGGGGTCAGCGGCACCGTCGGGGCGGTCGGCTCGAAGGTCGGCGTCTTCGCCGAGGAGGACGCGCTCTCGGTCGGGGCCGCCCTGTCGCTGCCGACCCGGCTCGGCGGCGAGCGGACGCAGACGAGCGGCTTCTCGCTCGACCAGGACACGCTCGCCACGAGCGCGCGCGGCGGGGTGACGGTCCCGCTCCAGGTGGTGGCGGGCCTCTCGTACCTGCCCGACGCCCGCTGGACGCTCGCCGCCGACGCGCGCTACGAGCCGTGGAGCGGCATCGAGAGCGACTTCGCCTGCGGCGGCAACCATGAGGAGGCAGACCGGCTCCGCGACCGCCCCCGCCTCGGCGGCGGGGTCCAGTTCCAGCCGGCCGGCGCGGACCGAGCGCGGGGGTATTTCGCCCGTACCGCCTACCGCCTCGGCGGCTACTACGACCGCGCCTACTTCGACGCCGGGCTGGGCACGCCCGAGGCTGTCTCGACGCTGGCGCTCACCGGCGGCCTCAGCCTCCCGGCCGTGCTCCCGACGGCCCGCTTCGACCTCGGCTTCGAGGTGGGCACGCGCGGCACCACCGAGCGCGGTTTGGTCCGCGATTTGTTTATCAAAGGCTCGGCCACGATTAACTTCGGCGAGCGCTGGTTCCGGCGGCGCAAGCTGGGCTGAACGCCGCGCCGCCCGCCGCCGAGACCGCTCCTGTCTGCCTTCCTGACCGCAACCGACCCACCGATGACCCGCACTCCCGCCGCCCTCGCCCTCCTCGTCCTGCTGCTCGCCGGCCTCGCCCCGGCGGCGTCGGCGCAGTCCGACGGCGAGATCGAATGCTCCGACGACCGTCAGGAGAAGCTCATCCACTACACGCTCTACGCCGAGCCGTTCAAGGCCGGCGACTACGAGACGGCCCGCCCCGAGCTGGAGTGGCTTCTCGCGTGCGACCCCACGTTCACCGGCCGCGACCCCGGTGATCTGACGCTCCGCCGCGCCGTGCAGCTCTACGACAGCCTCGCCGTCCGCGCCGCCGACCCGGCCGAGAAGCAGGCCTACCTCGACCGCGCCCTCGCCGTCCTCGACGAGACCCCGACCCTGCTCCAGGCCGCCGGCGTCGAGGTCGAACCCCACGAGTACGCGCTCCGCAAGGGCCGCTTCATCCAGACCCACCCCGAGCAGCTCGCCGACCGGCAGCCGCAGGTCTACGACCTCTTCACCGAGGCGTTCGAGATGCAGCCGGACTCGCTCAGCGACTACTACCTCAACTACATCGCGGCCGAGCGTGTCAGCCGCGCCATTGACGAGGGCACGCCCGAGGCGAAGGTCGCCGCGCGCGAGTTCCTCACAGCGGAGCTCCAGCCGCGGGTCGAGGATCCGGCCTACATCGAAGGCTTGATGCAGAACCTGATCACGACGCCGCGCGAGCAGTACGCCTTCCTCAAGGAGCGCTACCAGGAGGACCCCGCCTCGCTCTCCGAGGACGAGGTCAAGACCCTCTACTCGCTCAACCAGAACCCCGAGCTGAAGGACTCCGCGCTGAACCAGACGCTGCGCGAGGTGATGCTCGAGCTCGACCCGACGCCCAGCCTCTACCAGATCTTCGCTCGCCAGGCTGCCGACGAGGGGGACTACGACGCCGCGCAGGGTTACTACGACCAGGCCCTCGCCCTCGCCGAGGACCCGATGGAGAAGCGCGACATCAACTACAACATCGCCGTCTTCAAGGACGCCCAGGGCCAGCGCGCCGGGGCCGCCAACTACGCCCGCGCCGCGCTCGACTTCGACTCCAACTACGCGCCGGCGCTCTACCTCATCGGCAGCCTCGTGCAGCGCTCCGTCGGGCGCGGCGACGCGCGCGCGGCGGCCGGCTACTGGTGCGCCGCCGACTACTACAGCCGCGCCGCGACGGCCGCTGCCAACTCCGGCGACAGCGATCTGGCTGCGAGCGCCCGCCGCGCCGCCGGGAGCGCCGCCAGCGCCGGCCCGGACGCCGAGTCGTACTTCTTCCTCGGCTGGCAGCCCGGCCAGACGATCACGGCCTCCTACGGCTGGGGCAGCTGCTCGACGCGGGTGCGCTAAGCCGGCTCCCCGTGGCCGATCTGCGCGGACACGGCACGCCGTGTCCCTACGGCCAACGTGCTACGGACCAACCGATTGGGTATCAGCGCAGGACCGTGAGGGCCTGCGTCGCGCTGAAGTCCTCGCCCTCGACACGGACGAAGTAGACCCCGGCGGCGAGGCCGCGCCCGTCGAGCGGCACCGTGGTCGAGGTGAGCCGCCCGTCGAGGAGCGTCAGGACGCGCCGGCCGCGCGCGTCGTAGACCCGGACGCTGCCGGCCTGCTCCTCCGCGAGGAGGAGTTGCACCGTCGCCGTGCCGTTGAACGGATTCGGGTAGACCGAGAACGCCTCCAGCACGACCGAGACCAGCGGGCTGACGAACTCAGTCCCGGCCTCGCCGAAGAGGCGAAGGCGGAAGCGGTAGCTCCCCGGTCCGAGGTCGGCGACACTGACCTCGTAGCTGCCGTCCTGGTCCGGGTCGAGCGCCGGAAAGTCCACGTTGACTACCGGCTCGAACGTGTCGCCGGTCCTGCGCTCCAGCACGCCCGAGGTGAGACCGGTGCCGCCGGGAAGCCGAAACGTGATCACGACCTCGTCCCCCTCTACGCTGGCCCCGAGCGCGAGTACGTCCCCAACGAGCAGGTCTTCGAGCGGAATCGCGACGGAGCACGCCGCGCTGAGCATCCAGCCTATGTCGCGGAGCGCGCCGCAGACGAGCGGGCCGGGGTCGTGGGTGGCCTCGCCGCGCCGGAAGTTCGGGGTCATCAGCGCGTTCGCCGTGCCCGCCGGGTAGGCTGCTTCGTCGAGGTGGGAGTAGGAGGACCCCGGCTGCCACGGATCGGGAGCGTACAGCTCCGGCAGACCCGCCCCCTGCGCCCGTGCCGTCGGCCCGTCGAAGAGGACGGCCCTGCTCGTGAGGGCGTCCGCGAGGGTCGCCGAGAAGTTGGGCAGGCTCAGCAGCGTCGTCCCGTCGCCGCGCTCGGCGAAGCGGTCGTAGATGACGGGGTAGCGCGCGCCGGTGTTGGACACGAGTCCCCAGCTTCCCACCTCGCCCGCGACCGTCATCGAGCCGACGAAGCCCAGCCCGTGACCCAGCTCGTGGAGCACGACCGTGACGAGGTCGAAGTCGCCGTCTGGCGGATTAGCGTCGAGACCGAAGTACCAGCTCGGAAACGCGCTGTTGAACTCAGTGCTGATATCCGGCGTGTCGGGTTCCGTGGTTTCGAGAGCTAGATCGCGCCCGGCGAGGGCATCGGCGAGGGCCGCGACGAACCACGTATCCCGCTGCGGGCTAAGCTCGAAGTTAGCGTTTACGCGGGGCCGGGTGAGGCCAAGAATCTGGGGGTCCGGGTTCCCATTCTCGTCGAGGGCGGGCTTCCACTCGGCGAGCACGCGAATCGGCACGGTGGTCTCGACGCGCTCGCTCCAGACGTCTACGGCGAGCTGAAAGGCGTCTCGGGCCTCGGGAGGAAAGCCTACGTACTCAACCTCGAACGCGGCCCCACCCGCCGACCGCTTCAGCACGGGGACCGGGCGCGGGGTCCGAGTCAGGACGGGCGGCGCGTCGAAGTCGGCGCGGAGCGTGTCCGCCGGTGCCCACCCGAACGAGGCGGTCTCCTGCCCGGTGGCTGGACGGATGAGCGGGAGCGCGGCGACGATCAGCAGGCCGTAGCCCAGCAGCCGGCATGCAGAACCAAACCGCCCCCAGAGGATAGCGACACCGACCGGCGGCGTAGGGACACCGTGCATGGTGTCCCTACAGGGTGGTGGACAGGCTGGAGGACGAACGAGACGCACCATGATAGCAGGGGATGGATGTTAGAGGCGGTCCAGGGCCGCTTTGGCGCGCTGTTCGAGCGCCTTGTGATAGGCGAAGGGGTCGTCGTTGGCGAGGGCGTGCTCAAAGGCGGCGCGGGCGGCGGCGCGGTCGCCCTCGGCCTCGTAGACCTCGCCGGTGTAGAGCTGCGCCCATGGTCCCCACCGGGCGAGCGGGTCGCCGGGGTTGCTCACGGCGAGGCCGTAGTGCCGGAGCGCCTCGCGGGCCTCGCCGAGCAGGTGGTAGGCCCGCCCGGTGCGGTAGGCCGCCTCGGCGCGCTCGACCTCGGAGGCCGCGCCGTCGCCGAAGATAGGCTGGAGCGTCCGAACGGCCTCGCGGTAGCGCCCGCTGTCGAAGGCGTTGGCCCCGAGGAGCAGCGTCTTCTCGCGGGCCGAGAGCGGGGCGGCAAGGCGGGCGTCGGCCTCGCGGCGGGCGTCGGCGTCGCTGTCGAAGTCCTCGCGCACCCGGACGCGGCGGTAGAACGGCAGCGCCTCGGCGCGGCGGCCGGTCATCTCGAGCGCGAGGCCGGCATGGAGGTTGGCCTGCGCCACGAGCGCCTCGCCGGAGAAGGTGCGCAGGTAGCGCTGGAAGTAGCGCGCCGCCGCCTCGAAGTCGTCCTGCCGGAAGAGCGCCTCGCCGAGGTAGTAGTCCACGTAGGGGATCGGGAAAACGCCTGGGGCGTCGAGCTGGCGGCTCGTCGCGCGGAGCTGCCGCTCGGCGTCGGCGGCGCGGCGCTGCCCGAGCAGCGAGAGGCTGCGGATATAGCCGACAATCGGACTGTTCGGGTTGCGCGCGTGGACGGCCTCGAGCTTCGCCAGCCCGTCGCGCTTCGACTCGTTCACGATCTGGTCGGTGAGCGCGAAGACGAGCGCGGCCTCGTCGGCGTAGTAGCGGCTCCGCTCGGCCGAGACCGCCATCTCGCTCAGCCCCTGCTGGACCGTCCCCCGGAACCCCAGCAGCTTCAGCACCCACCGGAACGACGACGGGACGAGGCCGACCGTCGTGTGGCACAGCCCCATGCCCCACGTGGATTCGTAGAAGGTCGGGTGCTCCTCGACGTTTTGCTCGAAGTGGTTGTAGGCCTGCCGGAGGGCGAGCGCCGCGCGCGTGTACTCGGTCTTCTTGGCGTGGATGATGGCGCGGTGCAGCTCAGTCTCGGCGCGGAAGTGCGTCCGCCACGGCGAGTCTGGGGTCTCTTCGAGCACATCGAGGAGGGCGTCGCTGCGCTCGAAGAACTGGTCGTAGAGGGCGTCCTGCTCGAGGACCATCGCCCGCCAGAGCGCGATCTTGGCGAGGTGCAGCCGCGCCGCCGGCCGGGCGTCGTCGAAGCCGTCGAGCCGCTCGAAGGTGTCCTCGGCCGCGTCGAGGCGGAAGGCCGTCATTTGCGCCCGCCCCTCGTCGAGGAGCGCGAGGCCCTCGGCGCTGCGCACGAGCATCGGCCCCGGGTCGTTGCCGATCTGCTCGGCGAGGGCCGGCGCGGCGAGCGCGAGCAGGAGAGCCAGAAGCCGGGGTATGGAGTAGAGAGTGGAGAAAGCGTACCCCCCGCTCGTCGGCTCATCGCTACGCTCAAGAACCGACAAGCTGTCCCCCTCGGCGAGGGAGACAGTCCGGTGACGCTGGGAGCGCAGCGACCGCGAGGCGGACGGAGAGTTCTCGCGCATACTCAGCCCTCGGCGACGACCCGGAGGCGGTCGGCCTCGGGGCTAAGATTGGGCAGTCCGAGCTGGCCCTCCGAGGCCGCGATGACGGTCGCCACGGTCGCGTCGCCGGTGACGTTGGTGACGGTGCGGAGCATGTCGAGAATCCGGTCCACGCCGAGGATCAGCGCGATGCCGGCACTCGGCACGCCGACGGCCTCCAGGATGACGACGAGCATGATGATGCCTGCCCCCGGCACCGCCGCCGTGCCGATCGAGGCGAGGACCGCCGTGAGCACGATCGTGAGCTGCGCTGCCAGCCCCAGCTCCATGCCGAGCGCCTGCGCGATGAAGACGGCGGCGACGGCCTGGTAGAGCGCCGTGCCGTCCATGTTGATCGTCGCCCCGAGCGGGAGCACGAACGACGAGACCTCCTCGCTGACGCCGAGCTTCTCCTCGCAGCGCTCCATCGTCACCGGCAGCGTCGCCCCCGAGGACGAGGTCGAGAAGGCGACGAGCTGCGCCGGGCCGATGCCGCGGTAGAAGGTCCCGAGCGACATCGGGGTGAAGCTCCTGAGCAGCACCGAGTACGTGACCAGCATGTGCACCGCCAGGCCGAGCACGACGGCGAGGCAGTAGTAGCCGAGCGCCCCGACCAGCTCGACGATCCGGCTCACGTCGTCGCCGGCCACCTGCGTGATGGTCCCGGCCAGCAGCGCGAAGACGCCGAGCGGGGCCATCAGCATGATCACGTCCACGAGCCGGATGATCACGTCGTTCAGCCCCTCGACCACCGCGAGGACCGGCTCGGCCTTGGCGCGCGGAATCTGGATCAGCCCGATCCCGAGGAAGAGCGCGACGAAGACGACCTGGAGCATGTTGCCGTTGTCGGAGACCGCCGCGAAGAGGTTCCCCGGCACGATGTCCACGAGGAACTGGAGCGGGCCGCGCGCCGCCGCCGCCATTGCCGCCTCGGAGCGCATCGCGGCGTCGCCCGCGTAGGCCGCGCTGAGCTCGGCCTGGAGCGCCTCGGGGACCGCCCCGCCCGGCTGCAACAGGTTCACGATCACGAGGCCGATGGTAACAGCAATCGCGGTTGTGCCGAGGTAGAGCGCGATCGTCTTGCCGCCGATGCGCGAGAGCTTCCGCAGGTCGCTCAGCGAAGCCACGCCGAGGACCAGCGAGGCCAGCACGAGCGGCACGGCGATGAGCTTGAGCGCGTTGAGGAAGATCGTCCCGAACGGCGCGATCCAGGCGGCCGTGAACTGCCCCCACCCATTGGCCGCCGCGACGACGCCGTAGACCAGCCCGAGGAGGAGGCCGAGGATGATCTGCCAGTGGAGCTTCTTGTACCAGGGCATATTGTACCAGGGCATAGGCGCGCGGGCTGAGAGTCGTCGGAAGCGGAAAGTACGGACGACAGGCAGCGGGCGGTGGGCAGAAGACAGTGGACGTTGTGCGGAGCGCGGCGGCCTCGCTAACTTGGTGGTCTTTTTTCCATTCGCCCCATTAGCCCCAGTCCCCCCATTCCCGGCCCAGGAACGCG